>DAIOUZ010000082.1:0-13477 GCA_036759285.1 Candidatus Limiplasma sp.
GTGATGTTTACGATATATTGACGTTATTTGCCGCCGCTGATAACTAAAAACGAAAAACTCCATTCCCCGAAGGGGAAACCAATATGCGTCGCTTTGCGTCACTGCGAGTCGTCATTGCGAGGCACGAAGCAAACGAAGCAGTCCCAAAAAATAGAATCCGTCAATTAATTGGCGGATTTTTCTGTATTAGGTATCGAACAAAAGAATTTTTTTACTTTTGCAGCATTATATTAAAAATCATTGCAAATGAATACTAACATCACAGAAAAAGACGGGAAATACATCGTTTCTCTCGAAGGCGAACTTGATACCGCCCATGCCCTTGAAGTCGAACAAGCCATGCAGCCCCTCCATGAATTGAGCGGGAAAGACATCACTATCGACTGCACTCATTTGGATTACATTGCATCCAGCGGCTTGCGCATCCTTTTGGCCTTGCTGAAAAGCGCCAAAAGCAAAGGCAACAAGGTGGTTTTGAAAAACCTGAACGACGAAATCAAGGAAGTTTTCAAAATGACGGGCTTTATCGACCTATTCGACATAGAATAAATTAAATCAACATCTTATGAGATACTATTTCAACCAACCTGCAAAGTGGTTTTGCATGGTTATGGCTTTGCTGTTTTCTTTTGGATTGAAAGCACAGGAAGCCGACAACGAGTTTACAATAGGTGCCAAATTGAATTCCCGTGGCGAACTACGCATTGGAGGATTCAAGGCCGACAGCATAGATAACGAACGTATGGCCAATTTTATCTTAGGCTCATACCAACTTGATTTTGACTATAAGCGTTCATGGCTCGAGTTGCGGCTTTCGCCAAAACAAGCGGGCGTTTGGGGCCAGGCTGTTGGTGGCTTGGGTCTTGCCGAAGCCTGGGCATTGGTGAAATCGGAAAACGGCTTTTTTGCCAAAATCGGCCGTCAGATTTTGAATTATGACGACGAACGCATCTTGGGCTATGATGATTGGACAATGACTGCCCCCACCCACGATGTGCTGAAGTTTGGCTACGAAGGTTACGGCCACAAGGTACACCTTATTTTATCATACAACCAAAACGCCGACAACCCTGATACGGGCAACACCTATTACTCTGATGGCATTCAGCCTCACAAGTCGATGCAAACATTTTGGTATCACTATGATACGCCAAAATCGTTGTTCGGCGCGTCTTTGTTGCTTATGAATGTCGGTATGCAAAGCACTGACATAGAGCATCCCGACACCTATTACCAGCAGCTGTTGGGTACTTATTTGACTTTTACACCCAAACAATGGAAACTAACGGGATCGTTCTATTACCAGATGGGCAAGCAGGAAGATGGTGTCCCTATCAGAGCTTTCATGGGTAGCACAAAAGCGGCCTACTCCCCAGGTATTTATTCCCTCTATGCCGGCTATGACTATTTGAGTGGCGATAAGTTTTTTGCGTTGCCTCCTCATGGCGCTATAGGAATGGCCCTGCACGACACAATCAGGGGCTTTAATGCCATTTATGGCTCGCACCACGACTTTTATGGAGCGATGGACTTTTTCTACCTCGACAGTTTCGTCGGTAACTTCACGCCCGGTCTACAGACGCTATATGTCGGCGGCACTATCAATCCAATCAAGAAGTTGAATGTTGACTTATCGTACCATTATTATGCCATCACGACCAATCTGGAAAGAATTCCTTCAAAGACCCTTGGTCACGATTTGGAGATCAAGGCCAGTTATGCCTTCTCCGATGATATTAGACTATCGGCAGGCTACTCTTATTTGATTGGTACCGACACCATGGCCACCCTACAGCAACTCGATGAAAGGCGAAGGATGAGTTGGGGTTGGCTGATGTTGTCCATTACACCAAAACTTTATACAACCACATGGCAAGACAAAAAATAATTTAATATGAAAACCGCACCATTAACTCAATCCCAAGTCGGCATATATGCGGAGTGTATGAACAATCCGGAAAGCGACTTGTACCAACTTTCTTATCTTTTCACCCTTAGCAAAGACATTGACCTTGAACGGCTTAAAATGGCCATTCTCAAGGCTTTGGAGGCTCACCCTTACGCCAATTGTCGTGTGAAAGTGAACGAAGAAGGCATCCCGGAGCAATATATTGAAGCACAAGAATTCGATATTCAGATAGAAGCCGTCAATGACATTGAAGCCGAGAAGCCGAAACTTTACAAGAAGATGGCTTTTGACGGTAGCCAACTGCTCTATTTCAAGCTGTTGAGTTCGTCTGAGGCCAAATATATCTATTTCCAGTTCCACCACATCGTTTTCGATGGAGCCTCATTTCGGATTTTGTTGCAAGATATTGACAATGCCTATCAAGGGAAAACCGTTGACAACGAGCCTGTTTCATCCATTGATTTTGCGTTCGATGAATATCAGCAGCGGCAAGGAGAACTTTGGAAAAACGACCAAAATTGGTATCGTGAACACTTCGTTTGCGACGAGGTGGATACCCTTTTGCAGCCCGATTTGGATGAAACGGCTTTCCGCAGCAACACCATCGAAAGGCAGTTGAAAGTGGATGCAAAGGCCATCGAGAGTTTTTGCAAGGAAAACAATGTGGGTTTGGGCGGCTACTTCACTTCAGCATATGCTCTTTTGATGTCGCGTTACACGGGCGATGAGCAAGTGCTGTTTTCCACCATTTGGCATGGTCGTGGCGACTACCATTTAACCCAAAGCCTTGGCATGTATGTGAGCACTGTGCCTGCCTACTTCAACATTAAGGACGATATGACCGTGGGCGATTTGCTTGAACAAGGTACATTAACCACGAAGGAAACCCGCAAACACGCGCTGTATTCCTATGCCGATTTTTGTGGAGAACAAGGAATTGAAACACATCAAATGTTTGTGTATCAAGGAAAACTATTCCGTGACTTGAAGTTGAACAATAAGTTATTAACCATTGAGCAGTTGGCCGACAACACGACCAACCAGCCTTTGGAATTCCAACTTTTCCAAACTGATGAAGGCTTCCACGCGATCTTTTCCTATCATGCACACCGTTATTCTGAAACCTTTGTCGAGCAGTTGCTGGAGAGTTTCGAGACCATCCTAAACCAAATGCTTGATATGAACACGCCTTTGAAAGAGATTCATGTTGTTTCGGAAGCACAGCAAGGCCTTTTGGACAGTTTCAACGAAACTGATTTCCAATACGATGAGAGCCAAACCATCGTCTCATTGCTGAATAAACAGGTGGAGCAACATCCCGACAAAGTGGCTGTGGTTTACAAGGACAAGCAATACACCTATCGTGAACTTGGCGAACTCAGCGACAAGATTGCCAAGCAATTAGCTGCCAAAGGTTTGTGTAACGAGGATGTGGTGGCCATTTTGATTCCGCGCTGTGAATGGATGGCCATTGCCTCCATAGGAGTGCTTAAGGCTGGTTGCGCCTATCAGCCTTTGGATCCTTCCTATCCCACCGAACGATTGGAGTTTATGATTAAGGATTCTGGCACCAAATTGCTCATCGCCGATGAAGAGTTGCTACCGCTTGTGGAGTTTTACCATGGCGAGGTGATGCTCACCCGTGACCTCAACCAAAGCGTTGAAACCAATGTGCAAATCACCCCACCTACGGCACACAGCTTGATGACTATGATTTACACTTCGGGCACCACTGGTGTTCCCAAAGGATGTCAAATCGAGCATCGTAATGTAGTGGCTTTCTGCTTGATGCACCAAGCTTGTCACAACATTACCGAGCAAAGCAAGATTGCAGCATACGCCAGTTTTGGTTTCGATGCATCAATTGAGGAATTGTTTGGCAGTTTGACCATTGGCGCAGAGCTTCACATCATTCCTGAAGACATTCGCCTCGACTTGATGGCCTTGAACGACTATTTCGAGCAAAACGGCATCACGCACTCCTTCATGACGACGCAAGTAGCCTACCAGTTTGCCACTAATTTCGAGTGCAAGTCGCTGCAACGCCTGCTGACGGGTGGTGAGAAGTTGCCTTCGATGGTGCCGCCTCAGAATTATGTGGTAGCCAATGGCTACGGTCCTTCGGAGTCCATTTGTTATGTCACCAATTTTGATGTGACTGAGGAACGCAAGAATATCCCTATCGGCAAGGCGCAACGCAACATCAAGTGCTATATTGTTGATAAATATGGACATCGTCTGCCCGTGGGTGCCTCTGGTGAACTCTGGGTGGCTTCTCCACAGGTGACACGGGGCTATCTCAACCGTCCCGAAAAGACTGCAGAAGTCTACCTCGAGAATCCTTTTGACAAAGAGGAGAAATACAATCGCGTCTATCGCTCTGGCGACATCGTGCGTTATTTGCCTTCTGGCGACATCGAATTTGTTGGGCGTAAGGACGGTCAGGTGAAGATTCGTGGTTTCCGTGTCGAATTGAAAGAGGTGGAAGCCGTTATTAGACAATTCCCTGGGATCAAGGAGGTCACCGTTCAAGCCTTCGATGAACCAAGCGGTGGAAAGTTCATTGCAGCTTATGTCGTCAGCGAACAACAAGTTGATATCCAAAAACTTAATGCGTTTATCATGGATGAGAAACCACCTTACATGGTTCCCGCCGTGACGATGCAGATTGACCGTATTCCCTTGAACCAGAACCAAAAGGTAGACAAAAAGGCGTTGCCGAAACCCGAAAAGCCCGCTGAATCAGCTATCCAAGAGGGAGGCAATGTTCCGATGAATGTGTTGGAGAAGGAAATCCATGCCATTATCGCACAAATCGTTGGAAACGAGAATTTTGGCGTTACTACCGTTTTGGGTTATGCAGGACTCACCTCTATCATGGCCATCAAGTTGGCCATCCAAATCAACAAGCGTTTTGGCGTGACATTAGACTCCAAGACTTTAGCCAAGACCGGAACGGTGCAAAGCATAGAGAACGAGATTTTGGCCAAATTGATGAGCGAAGATACTGGAAAACAAGAGATTGGCGAGGAGAAACATGCCGAATTGAGTAACATACCCTTGTCCTATGCGCAAATGGGTGTTTATGTGGAGTGCATGAAGCAGCCAGAGTCCACCTTGTATAACATTCCTTCGTTGGTGCGTTTCCCAAAGGATACCGACATCTCACTGCTCGCAAAAGCCGTGGAGACCGTCATTAAGGCGCATCCTCAGATGCGGGCTCATTTTGGAAGTTCGGGTTCTGACATCATTCAAACCGTTGACTTGGATCAAACTATCGAAATTGTGAAGAGTCAGTATAGCGAGGCGGATTTCAAACAATACAAACGGGAGTTTGTCAAGCCGTTCAACTTGAGACTTGGTCCGCTCTATCACATGGAAATTGTCACCACCGAGAAGTGGGTTTACCTTTTGGCCGATGTGCACCATCTTGTCTTCGACGGTGGCTCATTCGACCTGTTTATGAACCAGCTTTGCGACTTGATGAATGGCAAGGAGGTTGAAGTCGAAACATTCAGTTATGCCGACTTTGTCGCCGCCGAGAAAGCATCCGAAAACAGTGAAGAACACACTGCTGCCAAAGACTTCTTCCAAGAGCGTCTGGGCAAGGTGGAAGGTGTGACAGAGGTTCCGTCAGACCTGACCAATCCAAAGGAGCAAGGTGTCACAGAAACGGTCATCGGAAAGCTGGATTTCAATGCGGTTGAGAACTTCTGCCGTCTGCATAACCTCACGCCAGCCCACCTCACCCTTGCTGCAGTTTTTTATACGCTTTCGCGTTTCACCAACAACGAGCAACTCTGCATCACTACCATCAGCAACGGTCGTTCGGACCTCCGTATCAGCAACACCATTGGCATGTTTGTCAACACATTAGCATTGAGCGCCACTATTGGGGAACAAAGTGTAATGGAGTTCTTGAACGAGACTAGTAAGAATTTTGACGAGACCTTGCGGCATGAAAACTATCCTTTTGCGCAAATCGCCAACGACTACGACCTCTCGGCTGAAATCATGTTTGCCTACCAAGTGGGTGTGGTCAGTAACTATGTTTGCAAAGGTCAAACGCTTGAGGTTGAGAGCCTTGAGTTGGATGTGCCGAAGTTCCGTATCGCCTTCTACATCACTAATGATGAAATGGGACAACCCTGTGTGTGTGTACAATACGACAACGGACGCTACAGCCGCGATTTGATGCAACATTTGGCTCAATCGGTCTGCAATGCAGTGGATGCTTTCATTCGTCAGCCAGAGATGAAGTTGCAGCTTGTATCGTTGCTGGATGCCGAACAAACTGCCATTCTTGAAGACTTCAACCAAACCGATGTGCCATACGACGACACGCAGACCATCATCTCATTATTCCGCCGTCAGGTTGCAGAAACACCCGACAATATGGCGGTGGTGTATCACGACAAGCACTATACTTACAAAGAAGTGGATGCCATTTCGGAACGTATCGCCAATTACCTTGTGAAACAAGGCCTTGGCAACGAGGATGTGGTTTCGGTACTCATTCCGCGCAGCGAGTGGATGGCCATTGCCTCTTTGGGCGTGCTGAAGGCCGGCTGTGCCTATCAGCCGCTCGACCCAAGTTATCCATCTGAGCGTCTGAACTTTATGATGAAGGATGCCGATGCCAAGTTGCTTATCGCTGACGAGGAACTGCGTTCCATAGTTGATGAATACCAAGGTGAAGTGTTGCTGACCAAAGACATAGACACGCTACCCGATACGGAGCCAATAAAGGCTGACATTATGCCTTCAACCCTCTTCATCATGCTTTACACTTCGGGTTCGACGGGTACGCCTAAGGGCTGTCAGCTGGAACACGGCAACCTTGTGGCTTTCTGCCATTGGTATCAGAGACATTATGGCCTGACTGCTAACGACAAGGTGGCCGCTTACGCCAGCTATGGCTTCGATGCCTGCATGATGGACCTCTACCCTGCTCTCACCTGCGGCGCTTGCGTCTACATCATCGGCGAGGACATCCGCTTGAACTTGCCAGATTTGAATGATTACTTCAATTCAAATGGTATAACTCATTCATTTATAACAACACAAGTTGGATACCAATTCGCAACCAATGTCGAGAACCATTCGTTGCGTTGCTTCGCTGTGGGTGGTGAGAAACTCTCGGCACTCAACCCGCCGACGAACTACAAGATGTACAACGGTTACGGCCCGACGGAATGTACCATTTTCACCACGAATTATTGGGTGAAGGATTACGAATTAGACATTCCCATCGGTAAGCCGTTGGATAATTTGAGACTCTATATCGTTGACAAGCAATTCAATAGACTGCCCATTGGAGCGGCTGGTGAGTTGTGGGTGAGCGGGCCTCAGGTGAGCCGTGGCTACCTTAACCGTCCAGAAAAGACCGCCGAGACCTACCTGAAGAATCCTTTCTGCGACGATCCGAAACACGATAGAGTGTATCGTACGGGTGATATCGTGCGTTATCTCCCCGACGGCAACATCCAGTTTGTGGGGCGTAAGGACGGACAGGTGAAGATCCGTGGTTTCCGTATCGAGATGAAGGAAGTGGAAGCCGTAATCCGTCAGTTCCCAGGCATTAAGGATGTTACCGTGCAAGCCTTTGACTATGAGAATGGTGGCAAGTATATCGCTGCCTACATTGTCAGCGACGAAAAGGTGGACATAAAGCAACTCAACGCTTTCATCGGTCAGCAGAAGCCTCCTTACATGATTCCGGCAGCAACGATGCAGATTGACAGTATTCCGTTGAATCAAAATCAAAAGGTGAATCGCAAAGCATTGCCGGCCCCCGTCATTCAGGCTGCCGACCGCGAATATGTGGCACCGGTTAACGTCATTGAGAAACTATTCTGCAAGATCTTCGGCGATATTTTGTCGATGGACAAGATTGGCGCGACTGACAACTTCTTCGAGTTGGGTGGTACCTCGCTCATGGTGACGCGTGTCATCATCGAAGCAGACAAGAGTGGCCACCATATTGCTTACGGCGATGTGTTTGCCAACCCGACACCTCGTCAGTTGGCTAACTTCCTCGCAGGTGGTGCTGCCGATGAGGATGATGAGGCTCGCAACTATAATTATGGCCCAATCAACACCGTGTTAGAGTCCAACACCATCCAAGCATTCCGCGATGGCGAACGCCAACCTATTGGCAATGCGCTTATTACGGGTGCCACGGGCTTCTTGGGCATCCATGTACTCAAGGAGCTCATTGACCGTGACGATGTGCCAGTCATTTGGTGCATGGTTAGGGCGGAGAACGAGGAAAAGGCCGAACGCCGCCTGAAAGGGATGCTGTATTATTACTTCAGTAAGAACTACAATGAGCTGTTTGGCAATCGTTTGCGTGTCATCAACGGCGATGTGACCCAAGAAATCAAGGTGGATGGAAAAGTGGACACCGTGTTCAATTGTGCCGCTGTGGTGAAGCACTTCTCGAAAGGCACTGAAATTGAGGATGTCAATGTTGGCGGTGCGGCGCATTGTGTCCGTTTCTGTCTGCTCAACAATGCAAGGCTGATACATATTTCGACCTACAGCACTGCAGGCATGTCTATCAATGGGATGCCGCCTGAGGATACGGTTTACACGGAGCAGAAACTCTATTTCGGCCAAAACCTTGGCAACCAATATGCCCATTCCAAGTTCATCTCCGAGCGTGTTGTCCTCGATGCGGTGGCCTTGCACAAACTTAACGCTAAGGTGATGCGTGTGGGTAACCTTGCGCCGCGTTCCACCGATGGCGAGTTCCAAATCAACTTCCAGACCAACAGTTCTATGGGTCGCATCAGAGTGTATGAGATGTTAGGTTGCTATCCATACGAAATGACTGACTCACCCATGGAGTTCTCTCCCATCAACGAAGTTGCCAAAGCCATAGTGTTGCTGTCGGAAACACCCCAATCGTGCTGTCTGTTCCATCCTTTCAACAACCACTATGTACATTTCGGCGATGTGTTGGCTGAGTTGTCGCAAATCGGGAATGCACCACAACAGGTTGAAAATGAGGTATTCAACGAGGCTCTTGAAGCCGCTAAGCAAGACCCAGAGAAGGCCAAGCGTTTGTCGAGCTTGTTGGCCTATCAAGACATGGCGCATGGACAAAAAGCCGTGATGATTCCCACTGATAACCAATACACGACGCAGGTGCTATATCGTCTTGGTTTCCGTTGGTCGAGTACCTCATGGGACTATGTCGACCAGATGCTGGTAACTATCGGCGGGTTCGGCTACTTTGATTAAGCAAAAAGGCCTGGACTTCGGTTCAGGCTTTTTTTTCATTCTGTTTTTTCAACCATTCGGTTCGCTTCTCTCGCCTTGTCGAACAATTCCGTCATGGTGTGATTGCCTCGTGTCAGTTTCTGAATAGTCAACGCTTCAGCTTTGTCATTGGCTAAACGTAGGTTGTTCTCGCTGCCAATAAGGGCATGTTTGATTTTCTGCAAGTGCGCGATGGATTTGTCAATCTCATCAATGGCGGTTTGGAACTTCTCACTGGCGAGGCGATAGTTTCTACCGAACTTGTCGCGGAAGTCAAGCAGTTGATTCTCGAAATTCGTGACGTCGATAGATTGGTTTCTTGCAATGGCCAGCTGTTGCTTGTATTCCAGACTCTTTTTTGAGGTTTGCACTAACAGCGAAATGATAGGCAGGAAGAACTGCGGCCGAATGACGTACATTTTTTCGTAGCGATAGGAAACATCTACGATGCCTCCATTATACAGCTCGTTATCAGGCTCCAAAAGCGACACCAACACGGCAAACTCGCAGTTTTTCGCCTTACGGTCGGCATCGAGTTTCTTGAAGAAATCCTCGTTCTTATGCTTGGTGGCCGTCTCATCGGCTTCATTCTTCATCTCAAACATGATGGAGACGTATTCTGTGCCATCGGCGCCATAGTCGCGGAAAATGAAATCGCCCTTCGACCCTCCCGAGGCGTCGTTGTCCTTCTCGAAATAAGCGTTGGGCAACAGAGGACGCATCATCTGGTTGTATTGTGTGGAGCAATGGATTTCCAAGGTCTCCCCTATCATCTTGGTCGACATCTTGGTTTTCAGGTCTTTATAGTAATCCACCTGCTCCTGCATCATCTTCAGCTTCATCTCGTACTCTTCCTTTTGGGAATTGACGTAGTTGACCGCTTTCTGTCGCGAGATTTCAGCGGAAGCCTTCAGTTGCTCTATCTCCCTTTCTTTTGCACGTATGCTTTCATCTGCCTTACGTTGCTCCTCCATCACGGCAATCTTCAGCTTGCTCTCATTCTCGTTGAGATCCGATTTCAGTTTGCCAATCTCCTTGTCTTTCTCTGCAATAGCCAGTGAAATCTCCGTTTTCTTCACTTGTTCCGCATCGTGGAGCTTGGTGGAGAGTTGGCTGATTGTCGCCTCCTTCTCCTTGATGGACAGCTCTTTTTGACTCAAGGCATCTTGATACTCCTTCTCCACCTTGGCCACAACCAGTAGCGATTCGGTCTTGTGGCGCTCGTGTAGCTCCTGCAACCGACGGTTCACTTCCTCATTAAACTCGGCATTCTTCACTTGGTTGACGATAGAAGCATAGTCGGCCTCGTCGACGGTAAACACACTTCCGCATTTAGGGCATTTGATCTCTCTCATGTTTTTTTGTTTTGTTCAATACCATATAGTTGAACAAGGCGAATATTTCAACTTCATTGAAAAAATTTATCCTCTCCTTGCATCGCGTAAAGGTTTATCCCAATAAACGATTCCGCCTGTTTCTTGGGCAAGGTCGTCGATATGCTGCTGAAACTCTTGAAATAGTGCTTCCTCTCTTTTCTTCGAGCGTCGTCCCTTGGCTTCAAAAAGCACTTTACTGAAATAAGCATCGTAGGAAACAGCATAGTCTTCCTCGTCGCGATGAGGGAAGAAAGTGACTGCCGCTTCATATTTGATTTGACCTTCTTCGGAAGTTGCAATCAGCATCACCAAAGCTGCACGTCGCGGCACACCATTGAATTCGAGCTCAGCCGAGAAGTACTGTTCGTAGACATTAATCGGAGACATGGCTATTTTATTTCATCCAACAAATCGTATGCTTTCACCAAACAAAACACATGGTTGAAGGCACCAATGGTGACCACGCGATTCTCTCCATCGTATTTCATTCTTCCAACATTCAACAGGGTGTAGTTCTCCACCTTGAGTTGATTTTTCACGTACAAATGCACGACCTTCTCGCTGATTGTACCTGCAATGGCATTGCCAAGGTCTTCAATGATGTTGGATTCGCCGTCATCTTTCTGATTGTCATTGGCTGAAGCCACAATCTCCTGAGTAAGCTTATCCACATGCTTTTCCACTTCGGGACAGGTATAGTACATGATTCCGGCTACAATGGCTAATAGCAAGATGGTCTTAACTAGCTTTCTCATAAGATAAGATTATTTTACTACTACATTTCTATTTTGCACACCATTTGCGGTGACCATCTGAATCGTATAGATGCCTGCAGGATAGTCCTCAACCGAAAGCACACATGTGTTTTCTTGGTTCATCTCCACTGTCTTGACCAATTGGCCCATTACGTTATAAACAGTAACGCGTTGAAGCCCTGGAGCGATAATATTGAGCTGATGTTCAGCAGGATTGGGATACACCGAAACCATTTGGTTTTCCTTTTCCCCGATTGCATCGGGAATGCCTTCACCTATAACGGTCTCCGATGCCGATTCGCAACCGTCAGAATAGACAGCCACAATGTAATACTCGGCACGATTGCCCACAGTGATGGTATCCCGATATTGGTAAATATCGTTTTCCAGGGTGACTAGCAGAACTGCGTCACGATACAGGTCAAAATGCTCAAGTTCACCCGTTGAGCCAGGTTCTGGAGCTTCCCAAACCAAATTGATGGTAGTCATCTCTCTTATAACTGGTTCTTGAATATGCAGGTTCTGTACAGGATTGCAATATACCTGCGGTGTCTCACCCACTGGAATGGCAATCTCTGCCAAACAAGCGATGTTCATCTGGCAATACTGCTGGGACATTTCGAAACTCGTCACACTCGTGCCAATCAAGTCATTGGGCGTGTGGATGTACGGGCTATAGTTCTGGTAATCCTCAAAGGGATAGATGCCCATATAGCCATGATTATTAAAGGAAGTGTGGTCGCTGTCTCCTTCGTTGAAGTTGACGTGACGGATGGGCAGTTCGGGATAATACACTTCGCCGACATTCATATAATAGGTACCGATGGGCTCCACCGAATTGGGATAGATGCAGTCGATGTGAATCTGGTCACCATAAAGGTAGCCGTTCATGTCATTGTTGAAATAGCCGATGATGTCCATTCCTTCCTGTTGGCAGCGTGAAGCGTAGGCCTCACTGCCATATAGGCCCATCTCCTCACAACCGTAAGCGCAATAGACAACGCTGTATTCGAATTCGTACTGGGTCATGATTCTTGCGCTCTCAAGAACGCTGGCCACACCTGTAGCATTGTCGTCGGCACCCGGAGCCGTCCCGCCACCAAACATGGCCTCGTAAGAAAACGAATCAAAGTGGCTGCCGCACACTACGTATGTATCGGGATAAAGCGTACCGCGCTGAATGCCAATGACATTTGGAGCTGCCTCACCACTGCCAAACCAAGTGCTGGCATAAAAAGGCTGTTGCTCCACTTCGAGGCCCAACGCCTGCATACGACTGGCAATCCAATCGGAGGCGGCAAAGGCATTGTCAGAGTCCCAAATACGATTGCCATAGTCTTGTAAGTGCTGCACGGTGGCTTCCAATGAATCCATGTTGACTTGGTCGAGCATTTCGCGGATGATGGGATTAACCTCGGTCACTTGCGGGAAATCGCGGGTCAGATTGGGCAGACTTGCCTTCTTGTTGAAGATAGCCACAGCACCATCATTCTTGTAAGGCATTCCAGCGCCTTTCACGATGATATAGTTGTCGGTCAGCAACAAAGCCTCGCCTTCTCCGATATAGGCCTCTTGCTCCGTTTTGGGGCAATATATTAAGGTGTAGACCTCGTTATCTTCAAAGGCTTGATTATCAATCATGACCATCGTTTTAGCATCAAAGTGTTCCGCCGTGGCAAACACCTCGTAATTGTTGTAGTAATGCACTGTCAGATTGGGGTCATTGAAGTGCTTTTCCAGTTCAGCGCGACCTGAATAGGAAACCATGACAAAATTGCCAGCCATCATCACCGACGACAGCAATAGGGCAAGAATTGTTGTAAACAGTCTTTTCATTTGATTAAGTTTTAAATTCTTCTGATGGCAAAAGTAGAAAAGAAATCCGAATCAGGGGGCATCATCTCGCAAGAAAATAAATGATGAGCATGTGAACTGGATAAAAAGCGTAGAAAAAGTATTTCCAAAACTTTGTCTTGATGAACCCTTTTTCGCCATTAAACATATACATCACCATAAAAGAAAGAAATACCATAAACTTCATAGGCATTATTGATGAGCCCACAACGCATTGTATAGCTTTTTGATTGCGTAAGCCATACAATATCAATATAAAACAGTAACCTACGGTACCAAAATCAACCCGTACGATTCGACAAACCAAAAATAACCCC
>DAIOUZ010000083.1:0-9660 GCA_036759285.1 Candidatus Limiplasma sp.
TCCAGCGCTTAGCATTACCTATCAAGCACTTCCAGCGCACAGGCGAACAGGCCGAGAAAGCCAGTTGGTAGTCCTGTTCCGGCTCAAGACAGAACACCTCGATACGCGAGCCTGTGACTTTGTGGAACTGCAAACGAGCGCGAATGACTTTGGTCTCGTTGAAGACCAGCAGAGCATCTTTGGGCAGGAAATCGCCAATATGCTTAAACTGGGATTCTTGTATCTCGTTGTCTTTCAACACCAGCAGCTTCGACGCATCGCGCTCGGGCAAAGGATATTTGGCGATGCGGTCATCGGGCAAGGGATAGTCGTAGGCTTCTATGGAGATGTGTTTTACGTCGTTCATCGTTGAAAATTTGCGCAAAGGTAAGGATTTATTCCTATTTTTGCAGTGCAATTTGAAAATGATGAACACCTGGCTGCTAAAGATAGAACTGACCCGTGAGTTTCTGCTGAAATTCCTGAAATTCGGTGTGGTGGGATTCTCGGGCGTGTTCGTCAACTTTGGTGTCACATACGTCTGCAAGGAATGGCTCAAGTGGAACAAATACCTGAGCAACATCCTAGGTTTCATCTTTGCGGCCACCAGCAACTACATCCTCAACCGTCTCTGGACCTTTCATAGCTCCAATCCGCAAATCGGGACGGAATATGCCAAGTATTTCATCATTTCCTTAGTGGGACTAGGCATCGACACGCTGACGGTGTATCTGCTCAACGGCAAGCTGAAATGGAACTTCTATCTCAGCAAGGTGTTTGCCGTGGGCGCTTCCACCTTGTGGAATTTCTTCGGGAATTTGTTGTTTACGTTTGCGTAACAACAAGTCATTACTAATAGGAGATTCCCCTGCGGGGAATGGAGTAAAATCATCAGTTGTAAAGCGGCGGTAAGTAACGCATATTTACCATAAACACCATAAACCGCCGCATGGTAAATATGATAAACAGTTCCATTCCCGAAGGGAATCTTGTTATAGGTTACAAGAACTTATCCAAGAAAATAAACGGCATTAGCGATTCGACGCCGTCGAAGACCATGATGGGTCCCGTTTCGCCTTGGCAGAGCACGCGCAAGGGACACTTTGAAGTCTGCTCCACCTCCACCATCACCTGACGGCAAGCCCCGCAAGGGGCGACAGGCTCTTCGATGGCCTTGGTGGCCGACCAAGCCGTGATGGCCAAGGCCTGAATGGGCACACACGGATACTGTGCCATGGCGCCAAACATCGCCACCCGCTCGGCGCAGAGACCGCTGGGATAGGCCGCATTCTCGATGTTGTTGCCCAATACGATGGCACCGTTGGCCAGCCGCACAGCCGCACCCACATGAAACTTCGAATAGGGTGCGTAGGCATTACGCGCAGCCTCATGGGCCTTGCGCAGCAGTTCGGCATCGTCGGCATTCAGTTCGTCCGCATGGTCATACACCGTATAGGGACAAACAAACTGTTCTTTCTTGATCATGGCTTGAGTTCAATAGACGCCACAAAGATAATGAAAAAGTGAGAAAAGCAACACCTATCTGACAATTACAAAAGAAATGAATGAATTGTTATAGCTAAAAACGGCCGCCCTCAATGGAGAACGGCCGCTTTTTCATTCAGTTAATGCATGGACAAGCAGACTACTTCTTTTTCGCGCCTGTGGGGAAAACGAGCACTCTATCTGCTGCATCTACAGGCGAGGTGTACATGTAGCCCTGTCCAGGTTCGAGGGTCGACAACTGGCCGGACCACTGGTTCCTGGAATAGGTGGCGTTGAGTCCGCTGCCCGACTTGATCTTGTCTCCGTTCACGGCAAATCCCGCAAAGGCTTCGCCTGGCGTCATGCTCGCACCGAACGGGAATCCAATCCACGTCTTGGCTCCGCCGCCAAGGATGGTGATAGGATGATCCGCCGGATCGATGGGCATGCCCTCCAACGTAATCTCGCAATCCTCGGCCACGGTAATGTTGTATCTCATGACCACGTCCATGGAGGTCAATTGACCTGACCAGGTGTGTGTCCTAGGCGAGTAGACTGCACTCTGACCCTCCGACGACTTGATCGTGATGGCATTGTTGGGCGTGGCTGCTGCCAGGGCGGCCTTCAGGTCGTCCAGCGTGATCTCTACGTACGTCGAGAACCAGTTCGTGCCTTCGGAAAGCGCAACAGTCTGTGTTACCGCTGTTTCCATACCGAGAATGATTTGGTTCTTCACAGAATAACGTGTGCCTGTGTATCCCGAAGGATCGTACGGGTTATAATTGGTGCCGTCATTATAAACGCGGATGGCTTGGGTGCCATTGGCATTAAACACGCGGCAAGCCATATTGTTGCTCGTCCAACTCCCAGTATTGTCATCAAAGATGATGGCAAGATTGGAAATGCCGTCGTAGTCAAATGGTGTGTCGAGGGTAATAATCGTCCAATAGCCTTGGGCCATAGTCACGTTGCCACTATAAACGAGGTCGGCTTCCGTTACTGCAATCCAATCCGTATTGCTTTCGAAGACAGACTTGTCGGTATGCACCATGTAGATGTCATAATTGCGGGTCTTAGTGTATCCTGCATTGAAGTAGGAAATGGAAATAATACTTCCAGCCCCACCTATCTCATCTGAAGTATAGATTTGCTGTGAAAGGGTATAGCAATAATAGGAATAGCTTGGCAAATAGCTGTTTGTCGACTCGCCTTGTCCGATGAGCGTACCTTCAAGGCGCATAAAGACTGCTTCAAGATCGACATCCTCTGTTACGGAGAAGCTGTAGGTAGCACTGCAGCTAACCACCACTCCGTTTTTGTTCCAATTCTGGAACAAATAGCCTTCGCTCGGGGTAGCCGTCAACGTACAGGTATTGCCGTAATCAAACGTACCAGCTCCTGTAACCGTTCCTCCTTCAGCCAAATTGGTCGTAACAGAAACGGTCAATGGCAATGAGAAAAAGGCCACCAGATTACGATCAGATGAGACGATGAAGGAATAGCTTGCATCTGTCGATACCTGCTGACCATTTTCAGACCAGAAACAGAATGAGTAGCCATCGTTGGGAGTGGCCGTCAGTGTGAGAGGAGTACCACCGTCGTAAGTGCCTGCACCCTCGACAGTACCGCCCTCCTCGGGATTGGCAACAGCGGTAATGACATGAGGCGCGGTGGCGACCGCACAATTGATGTTAAGCTCCTGTTGGAAACTGGCACTGAGATTCGAACCATGGTAAATCAAAACACCGTTTCCAAACTTGACGTCGAAAGAACATTCACCAATATAACTGCCGGAAATCCAAGTCAGGGTAATATGGCTTTCTGTTGCGACTTCACGAACATAAGATGTCGATGAACCACTTTCCAGCGTGAGCTGTTCCTGGTTGCCATCTCCATAGTCTATGACCAAATAGTTACCGTTCCATCCGTCTCCAAATGAATCATACAAGTCGAAGGTAATGGCACACATTGATTCTCCTTCAATAAAGTTGGCCGTCAAATTCCTGTCATCGTTAGCGACGAAAGAATATGGGTTATCATAAGAAACCACTGCACCATCCTCAGTCCAATTCAAAAAGTAGTAACCTGTATTTGGCACAGCTGTCAAGGTGCACGTCGCACCAAAGGCATAATTTCCAGAACCGTTTATCGTACCGCCTTGCGAAGGATTGGCAGTCGCAGTTATGTTGCAAGTGAATCCGAGGACGATTTGGTTTTTCACAGCCATAAGGGTTCCGGTGTATTGCGAAGGATTGAACGGGTCGTAATTCGTTCCATCACTATAAATACGGATAGACTGGTTGCCATCGGCGTTAATCACTCTGCATGACATAGCGCTGCTCCAATTGCCTGTGTTGTCGTCAACAATAAGGGCAAGATTGGATGTGCCATCGTAAACAAAAGGCGTGTCAAATGTGATGGTAGTCCAATTGTTTACTACCATTGTGACACTTCCTGAAAACACTTCATCAGCATCGGTTACACTAATCCAGTCGTTGGAACTAGCGAAAGAGGACTTGTTGGTGTGTTTCATATATATGGTATAAGAACGTGTCCTCAGATAGCCCGTATTGAAGAAAGCTATACTTGAAATCTCACACGGCATTCCTATCTCGTCAGCGGTATAGATTTGCTGCGTCAAAGAGTAATTGTATACGGAATAGCTTGGAAGATAGATGTTCGATGTTGTCGGATCACCAATAGAGACACCATTCGGAACCATTTCGAATTCTGCCACATATTCTGCTTCGGTACTCACCGAGAAAGTATATGTGGAGAGATATGAAACCGCTGAGCCATTTAGTGTCCACCTATAGAAGACATAGCCTTCGTTGGCCGAAGCGGTAATTGTTACTGTGGCTCCGTAACCAAATGAACCACCACCCGATACCGTGCCGCCTTCCGCCGGATTGGCTGAGACTGAAATGGATATAGGTTCACCAAAGTTGGCTACCAAATCCCTATTGTCAGTGACTGCAAAAGTATATGTTGCATCCGAAGAAACCACCGTTCCGTTTTCTGTCCAATTGTAAAAGCAATAACCTTCATTGGCAGCAGCTACCAAAGTGCAGCTTTGACCATAGTAATGCAAGCCTATGTCTCCGCTCACAGTACCACCGTTTGTAGGATTGGCCGTAGCGTTAATCGTGTAGTCATAACTCGGATAACCGAAGATGACTTGGTTCTTCATCGACATCAGTGTGCCTGTATACTCAGTTGGATTGCATGGGTCGTAGTTTGTATCTGAGCCATAGATACGGATGGCCTGGCTTCCTTCTGTATTGAATGTGCGGCAACTTGTATAGCTGTTGTAACTGTTTGTGTTGTCGTCCACAATCAAGGCCACATTGGAATACCCATCATAACTGAATGGCGTGCTGAAATAGATGGTCGCCCAATCATGGGCCGGTATGACAACACTGCCACTGAACATTAAATTGCTTTCCGAAACCGGAATCCAATCGGAAATGCTGTCAAACGAGATCTTATCGGTGCTGACCATGTATACACTCATATTTCGTGTTCTGTTGGATGTTCCTGTGTTGAAGAACGACACACTAGAGATTTGGCAAGGAGCACCACCCATCTCAGCAGCTGTGTAAATCTGTTCCGTCAAAGAATAATAATAATAGGTCGGCAAATACGTATTGGTATTGGCCGCATCGCCGATGACAATACCGCCAACTTGTTGGAAATGCGCCACATACTCAGCTGTTTCGGTCACCGAAATCCGGTATGTTGACAAACACGAAACCACTTCGCCGTTCTTTGTCCAATAGTTGAACACATAACCCTCATTGGGTGTAGCCGTTAGGGTAATGGGGTAGCCGTAGTAATATGGACCGCCGCCGCCGCTCACCGTTCCGCCATCGGAAAGATTAGCCGAAACCGTCACCATGTAATCATAACTGGCAACACCAAAGATGACTTGGTTCTTTTCCATATACTCGTTACCAGAATAAGTAGGGTTATATGGATTATAATTTGTGAACAAGTTATAAGCAGACAATGCCTGACAGCTTTCAGTAGAAGAAACACGACATGACATTGAACTTAAGTACATGCTTGCCGAATTGTCGTCCACAATCAACGCGATATTGGACAATCCATCGTATACAAATACCGTATCAAAATAGATGGTCGTCCATGAACCACCGCTAAAGGTAAAGCTACCACTATACACCTGATCGTCTTCCGTAACGGTGATCCAATCCGTGTTGCTGTTGAAAGCCGTTTTGCTCGTGTTGACCATGTAAATCGTCAAGTCGCGTGTGAACGAGCTTGATGTGTTGAAGAATGACACACCAGTAATATCACAAGCCCCTAAATTCAACTCATCAGCAGTGTAGATTTGTTGGGACAAAGAGTATTGATTGAAAACACTGGTGGGAAGATAACTGTTTCTTCCTGCGCCATCTCCAATGACCACACCATGACTCTCCTCTTGGAAATGTGCCACGTATTCAGCTTCTCCTGTAATTTCAAATGAGTATGCGGAAAGGTAAGAAACCGTTGATCCATTTAATGTCCATTTCACGAAAGCATAGCCTGGGTTGGCAATAGCAGTAATCGTACAGGTTTCTCCCTGACCATAGTAACCGCCTCCACTCAATGTACCGGCTCCTTCAGGATTGGATGTAAGCGTGATGGCCTTCCTCCATAACTCAAATTCAACATTGGTGTGTTTTTGGTTCGCATCAACGAGGTCGAGGGATAGATCCATCTCGTAACTATCAGGAGCACTACTCGAAAGGCTGACGTTGAAATTGGCAGAAGCTTGTTCATTGACATCAATCGTACCGAAAGATTTGTTGTTGCTATTAATGACAAGATACGGATAGGTAGTAGACAAGGCACCCACAATCGACGAGGCTGGCTCGTTACCGACATTAGTGATTGTGACATGCAAGTTGGCGGTTTCCCCTGCTTCGAGCGAACCATTTCCGTTGTTGTCGTTCAGCACGGTGACTTCAACAAATCTCAAAATATGGCCATATACCATGGCACTAAACATAAAGACACCCGTCGACTCGCCATTGACGAAGGTTTCGGCTCTGAATTGGATGTTGCTTCTGGCTGGAGCATTATCGCTCATGGTGAAGGCAAACATGTCGTTAATGGTTCGGGTTTGTCCAACATTGAAATGGGGCAAACTTGCCGTTCCGTTGGTGATGGTGACGTATTCGGATTGGGTGGTCAGAACCATCGTCGCACCGTCAAGACCAAGGTCGGAATTGTTGGTCAAAGTTAGGTTGAGGGTCACCGCTTCTCCAGCGTTCAATTTGCCGTCATTGTTGCCTTGTGTGTCGTTAATGGTAAAAGAATCCAGGGTCAAAGGACCGGATTGAATTGCATTGATGGCAGCCAGCACATCCACACGGCCATAACCATAAATATTGCTTTTTTCGGTCGTCAGTGGCACAGCGGTTTCCTCCAGAATACGGCACATATCGGCCGGAGTGATTTCCATGTCCTTGCTCAACAACAAAGCCATACAACCCGCCACACAAGGTGTTGCCATGGAGGTACCGCTTTTATATGAGTATCCGGTATTGCTGGTGTAGTTGGCCGACTTGATGTAGACACCTGGAGCGCACACATCGGGACGAATAAGGCCGAATTCTGTCAGACTGCCAGGTGTGTAAGGATAGTCTGCATAATCACTTTCAGACCAATCGCGAGGGCCATGAGAAGTGAAATAGGCAGCTTCGTCATTTGAATCGACGGCACCCACACAGACCGAGCAGCTCAAGCCACCGGGGTTCAACGCCTGTTGAGGGTCAAGGTATGGTGGCGGGCAACCGCCTGGTAATCCGACATTATCAGGGATAGGATGTTGAGCCAACTCATCACCTTCATTTCCAGCAGCAATTGATGCTATTACGCCAGCGTTCAACACATTAACGCATGTGTTGCGCACCAAGGTTTGGGAAGCACCATTGTGTCCATGACCGCCCAATGACAAGCTGAGGACATCGCAGCCATGATCGACCGCCCATTGCATAGCAGACATTACTTGTGTATCGTAGCCCGATCCAGTCGCACCGAGGCATTTCACGCACATCAAAGTCGCATCTGGAGCCATGCCAGTTTGTGAGCCTGCTGTGCCGTCGCCACAGACTGTTCCTGCACAGTGCGTTCCATGACCGTGATCGTCCATGGGGTTGTTGTCGTTGTTGTAAATATCATAACCATGGTATGGAAAATCCGGGCCGCCGTCCCAAAGGTGGTCGGCAAGGTCAAGGTGATTGTAGTTGACGCCCGTGTCAATGACGGCCACCACCACCCCTTGGCCTGTGTAGCCCAAATTCCACACTTGGTCCGCATTCACTTGCGTGACATTTGAAGTGATTTCACGGGTGGGATCGGCGGGTTGGGCATCTTCCCCGTCGGGAAGCCAGTTGCGCTCTTCGTCGAAGCCAATGACCATGATATCAGAACGGTTGGCAAGGGAAAGGATGGCGTTTCTGGTCGCCTCAAAGAAGATGGCATTGGCAATCCAAAGCACCTGCGGCTCGCTTACCAATTCGTTACGTTGCATTTCCGCAAGGGAATGTCGCAGGTCGGATTGCGAGGCTTCAGCGAATTGCTTCAGCTCGTTCACCACAAACTCACGTCTTGCAGCACGCGTTGTGAAGTGGGCAGCACGGCGGTTAAGCTGTTGCTGGTCATACTGTTGCCGCATAATGACAAACACTCGAATCTTTTCGTTGTCGCGGCGTTGACCCATCTCCTCTAGCAAGGCTGGGTCAATGGTCTGGGCATATCCGCAAATGCAGATAAGAACCCCAAAAATAAAGGTCACAATCTTTTTCATAAAAAACAGGTTTTATATGATTTAATATTTCTTGCCCTCAAAATTAGATAAAAAAAATCTATACAATCCAAACATTTCCGAATTTTTCAACATATTGGCTTGAACAATCGCTGCTGGTGAAGAAAACAATGCACAAAAAAACGACCGCCCTCGACGAAGAGCGGCCGTTTTTTCATCGGGTCATTGCTTGGGCAAGCTGGCTATTTCTTACTTGAAGGGAATACGAAAACCCTGTCTGCCGCATTTGCGGCCGAGGTATAGATATAACCTTGTCCAGGTTCGAGGGTCGTCAACTGTCCAAACCACTGATTTCTAGCATAAGTGGCATTGCCTCCAATTCCAGATTTAATCTTGTCACCGTTTATGGCAAATCCGGCGAAAGCAGTGCCAAGAGACATGCTCTCGTTTAACGGAACTCCTATCCACGTGGTCTGTCCGTTGCCGAGGATGGTGATAGGATGGTCGGCGGGATTGATGGGCGTGCCAGCCAGCGTAATCTCGCAAGCTTCGGCAACAATGATATTGTATCTCATGGCCAAATCCAAGTAGGTCAATTGACCCGTCCATGCATGAGTTCGTGGGGAATATACAGAGCTCCTTCCGTCAGCTGATTTGATTGTGATGGCTTTGTTGGGCGTTGCTGCCGCAAGGGCGGCTTGAAGGTCTTCCAAGGTGATGTCAAGATACGTCGAAAACCAGTTAGTGCCTTGGCCGAGTGTAGTAGATTGGGTGACATACTGCGTATTTACCAAACCGTATATCGCCCTTACGCGACAACTCGTTCCTTTGTTGTTATACCCCATCGCAAACGAGGGTGTCCAAGCGGTGCCAGATCCGCGCTCTGTGCTGCTCCAATAGTCGTTTTCCGTCATGAGTGTGCCATTGGCATTGATGATGATGCTCTCAACCATGGGTAAGGCGGCATAGAGCTTGCGCAACTGACCAGCGGAAGGCAGATACCAACCATTTTCAAAGTCCGTCTTGCAGGCGGCATACTCGGTATTATTCTCAAACCAGTCACGGAGGATTTGCGTATTGCTTTGTCCGTCCATGTCATTGAGCAATTCTGGTGTCGCTGAAAGCCAGTCCTCTAAAGGTTCTACATTTTGATTGGGTCCCCAAGTGCAACCCTCCGAAACATCATTCAAAGCCACCAACAAGGTCTCGTCACCGTCGGGACTTTGCCAGAACACCACACCGCGACTACCGTCAGCATTGGTAATGATGCTACCGACGCTGTTGGGCACCACAAAATGGGCCATCAAGGAACGGCTGCGCGTGAAAGTGAACGAATATTCCGCATCATACGAAACAATCATTCCGTTCTCCGTCCAATAATTGAAGGCATAGTCGGTGTTGGGCACCTACAACAATGGCCA
>DAIOUZ010000083.1:9696-9943 GCA_036759285.1 Candidatus Limiplasma sp.
GAAATGCCTGATGGCTCTCACACGACCTGCGTCTCCTTTATTCTTATTGCCCAGGCTGAAGGTTGCAGTAGCGGCTTGACCATCGTTGTACTCCGTACTGCTCCAATAGGTATCTGTAGTCAGCATCACACCGCCCGCATTGAGAAGCACAGGCTCAATCTGCGGCAGGGCCGCATAGAGCTTGCGCAACTCACCGACCGAAGGCAGATACCAGCCATGCTCGACGTGATGGCTGCGCTGGTGGGCT
>DAIOUZ010000083.1:9953-13449 GCA_036759285.1 Candidatus Limiplasma sp.
CTATCGTGGCGGCATAATCATTATCGGTACCTTGATGATTCCTTATACAGCGCGTGTTAGTGTTGCCTGAAACATCCTCCAAAGCGATGGGAAGCGTATAAGGCCTATTAATTAAGGTAAGCGCGTTGACATTTTCGCCCCATGCACAAGTTTCGGAGGAGGCATCTTCCAAGGCGACCATCAAGCCCTCAGTGCCATCGGGACTCTGCCAGAACACCACACTACGGCTACCGTCGGCATTGTTGACCACGTTGCCCACACTGCCCGGCACCACGAAATGCGCCACCAAGGAGCGGCTACGCGAGAAGGAGAACTGATATTCCGCATTATACGAGACAATCATGCCGTTCTCCGTCCAATAGTTGAAGGTATAGCCTTCGTTGGGCGTGGCCGTCACCGTGACCGGTTGGCCGTATGTAAAGTTGCTTGAGCCACCACTCACCGTACCCAAAGCAGCATCGTCAGCCTTGACCGAGATGGCGTTTGCTCCCAAAGTCGAGAAATGCCTGATGGCTCTCACTGGACCTGTATCCATTTTATTCTTACCGCTCATGCTAAAGGTTGCAGTAGCGGCTTGGCCGGAGTTGTATTCCGTGCTGCTCCAATAGGTACTGGTAGTAAGGGTGACCCCACCCGCCACAGCCAATGCGTTCTCAATCAACGGCAAGGCCGCATAAAGTTTGCGTAACTCACCCGCCGATGGCAGATACCAGCCGTGCTCAAAATCGACGATATTGGCTGCAAAATTGCCAGACAGCGTGTCCAAATGCTTCCGTATGCAGCGCGTGTTGGTGTTGCCCGACACATCCTCCAAGGCGATGGGAAGCGTATAGGGCTTGTCAATCATGGTAAGTGCATTGGTATTGGGGCTCCAATTGCAACCCTCAGAGGCATCCTGCAAAGCGACCATCAGGCCCTCGGTGCCATCGGGACTTTGCCAGAACACCACACCCTTGCTGCCATCGGGGTTGGAAATGATGCTACCCACACTGCCCGTCAGGACAAAATTGGCCACCAATGAGCGGCTGCGTGTGAAATTGAACTGATATTGCGCGTCATACGAAACCGCCGCGCCGTCTTCCGACCAGTGGTCGAAGGCATAACCCGCATTGGGCATGGCCGTCACCGTCACTTGCTGCCCATTGGTAAAGGTTCCATTGCCCGACACCGTAGCCGTTCCAAAACTGCTGTTATTGGAGGCCACAACCACAACATTGCTGCCTGCAATGACGTAGTTGCGGATGGCCCTGACACGACAACCATCTCCTTTATTGGATATGCTCAAGGCAAACGCAGGGCTGAACGCCTGGCCAGTCGAATACTCTGAACTGCTCCAATAATCACCGTCGCTTAATGTGGTTCCCCCCGCATCCGTAATGGCCGTCTCGATGAAAGGCAAGGCCGAATAGAGTTTGCGCAACTGGCCCACAGAAGGCAGATACCAGCCGTTGTTGAAATCCACCAAACCGGCCGCATAGCCGCTTTCGGGGTCTTGCAAGCCACGGAGAATGCTCGTGTTGAGATAGCCCGACTGGTCTTCCAAGGCGATGGGAAGTTGGAAAGGCATCTCATGCAAGGCCAACACATTGGAGTTGTCGCCCCACTGGCATGATGGCGAAGCATCATCCAAGGCCACCATCCAGCCTTCGGTACCTGCAGCATTGATGTGGAACAACACGCCTTGGCTGCCATCAGCATTGGTGACAAGGCTGCCGATGCCAGGCTGGGTGGTGAAATTCGCAAACAAAATGCAGTGGTAGGTGACGACAAAGGAATACGTCTTGGAAACACTCACCACCTCACCAAAGCCATTGGTCCAGTTGCTAAAGTAATAGCCTGGGTTGGCCTCGGCCGTAAAGGTCAATAGGGTGCCAATGGAATAATCACCCGGTTCGCTGCCCGAAATGGTGCCAGCGTTCTCTGGATTACAATAGACCCAGATGCGGCATGTATCAGCTGGTGAACTAGAAAGCTCGGCGGCATGGGCCATTCCGCAGCCCACCACCAACGCGAAGCACAGCAACAGCCACTTCTTGATTTTGTCTCTTGCTCTCATGACGCACAGGTTTTATTGACCAATGGAAAAATTGCGGGCTGCGCGAACACGGTAACTATTATGCTTACGAGGTTCTCCATAGCCAGCGTCACCCCTCATAAAACCCGAATGCTGTATGTACCAAGCACCTGAGGCAGAGTATTCAGTGGACGACCAATATATCCAACTGGTTCCCGTTTCAAATGGGGTTCCTCCCGCAGCGTACAATCCGGCATTCACCTCGATAAGGTTACCATAGAGGTAATTGAGTTGCCCAATGGCGGGCAGATACCATCCGTTCTCGAAATCCACAGCACTGAATGCCTGATAATCCGTATTGAAAATACTGTCATTGTCATGGTAAGCAGCATAAATAACCTCCGTATTCCGATAACCGTCAAGGTCGTAGATAGCCAACCTGTCACTATTATTGTAGTTAGTCAATGGGGTATTTTGATCATAAGTTCCCCATTTAAAACTACCCGCGTCCTGCAAGTCGATGGCCCAGCCATGCTTACCGACATTATCGACATAGAAGACGACACCTATCGGGCTATCAGAGGAGGCGTTGAAATTGGCGGGGCTAACCACATAGTTGCCCTCGCAGAGGATGTCGCCGATATGGGCGACTTGAGAAGTTTGAGCGTTCACACAAGGCACTACAACCACGAAAAGGAGTGCCAACATCAATTGTTTATGCGATAATTTTTTCATGATGATTTGATTTTTAATGATTTAAGATTTAAAGATTCAAGATTTAAAATTCAAAGATTTAAAGATTCAAAATTTCTGCGAGTTCTGCGTATTCTGCGTGAGGTAATTTCTGGATTGGTCATTTAGATTTTGCAAAGGTAGGAAAAGAATGGAAAAAGTAAAGCATGTTTAGGGAAATTTAAAAACGGCCGCCCTTTATGGAGAGCGGCCGTTTTTTCATCGGGTCAATGCTCGGGTAAGCTGGCTACTTCTTGCTTGAAGGGAATACAAATTCCCTGTCTGCCGCCTCAGCGGACGACGTGTACAGGTATCCCTGGCCCGGCTCGAGGCTCGTCACCGTACCGTTCCAACGGCTCCTACTATATGTGGCGTTCGCACCTGTGCCCGACTTGATCTTGTCTCCGTTCAAGGCAAATCCCGCAAAGGCTTCGGTCGGCGTCATGCTCGCACCGAACGGGAATCCTAACCACGTGGTCTGTCCGCCGCCAAGGATGGTGATGGAATGTTCCGCCGGATCGATGGGCATGCCTTCCAACTCGATCTCGCAGTCCTCGGCCACGGTGATGTTGTATCTCCTGAGCACGTCCATCGTCGTCAATTGGCCCGTCCATGCGTGTGTCCTTGGTGAGTACACGGCCGACGTCCCATCCGACGACTTGATCGTGATCGCCTTGCTGGGAGTGGCCGACGCTAGCGCGGCCTTCAGGTCGTCCAACGTGATCTCAAGGTACGTCGAGAACCAGTTCG
>DAIOUZ010000084.1:0-4330 GCA_036759285.1 Candidatus Limiplasma sp.
TGCACTCCCGTCTGTTGGAGCGTGCTGCCAAGATGAACGAACAGCAGGAGGTGGCCGAGAAGATGAACGACCTGCCCTCGTGCATGAAGGGTCATGTCAAGGGGGGTGGCTCACTCACCGCTCTGCCCATCATCGAGACACAGGCCGGTGACGTGTCGGCTTACATCCCCACGAACGTGATTTCCATCACCGACGGACAGATCTTCTTGGAAACCAGCCTGTTCAACGCGGGTATCCGTCCCGCCATCAACGTCGGTATCTCGGTGTCGCGTGTGGGTGGTAATGCCCAAATCAAGTCTATGAAGAAGGTGGCTGGTACCCTGAAACTCGACCAAGCCCAATTCCGTGAGATGGAAGCCTTCTCGAAGTTCGGTGCCGAACTCGATGCTGCCACCTTGGCTATCTTGGACAAAGGCCGCAAGAACGTGGAATTGCTGAAACAGCCACAATATACGCCTATGCCCGTCGAGAAGCAGGTGGCCATCATCTTCTGCGGTACTAGCGGATTGTTGAGCAAAGTGCCCGAGAATAAGGTGCTGGATTTTGAGAAACAGTTCCTCGATATCATGGAGGTGAAGCACAAAGACGTGATGGAGCAACTGAAGGCCGGTAAGATTGACGACGACATCAAGGCTGTGCTGAAAGAGGAAGCTTTGAATTTGAGTGAACACTTTGTATAATGCTGAATGTGGAATGCTGAATGCTGAATGATTCTTAACCCCTAATTCATCATTCAGCATTCACAATTCAGCATTCATAATTCGAAACAACATGGCATCACTAAAAGAAATACGAGCCCGCATCACTTCCGTCGCCTCGACACAAAAAATCACGAGTGCGATGAAGATGGTGTCGGCGGCCAAGCTGAAGAAGACCGAAGGCATCACGACGCGGTTTTTGCCCTACAAGAACAAACTGAGCGAGGCCCTCTCCAACTACCTCGGCTCCCTCGAGGGCGAAGTCAGCATTCCACTGGCCGAGCACCGCGAAGTGAAGAAAGTCGCATTGATGGCCTTCTCGTCAAGTAGTGGCTTGTGCGGCGTCTACAACTCCAGCATTTGCAAGCTCTTCAAGCAGGTCTACGACGAATACGCTGAGAAATTGGGTGCTGAGAATATTATGGTATTCCTCGTCGGCAAGAAAATCAACGACTACACCAAGAAGTTCGGCATCAAGGTGGAGAAGCAGTATGCGCCCTTGGCCGAGAGCATGTCGTATGACTTGGCCATGGAGATTAGCGACATGATGGTCGATTTGTTCCTCAGCAAGAAGGTCGACCGTGTGGAGTTGGTGTTCAACCACTTCAAGAATGCTGGTGTACAAGTACCCACGCGCGAGGTGGTATTGCCGTTGAAAACCGAAGTGTCAGGAGGTGCCCAAAGCTTCGACTACATTGTGGAGCCTAGCAAGGAGGAGTTTGTAAATGATTTGATTCCCAAGGTAGTGCGCACCAACTTCTACTCCGTCATGCTTGATACGTTGACGGCAGAGCACGGTGCCCGCATGACCGCCATGCACATTGCCTCCGACAACGCCGACCAATTGTCGCAAGAGCTGAAGATCCAATACAACAAAGCCCGCCAAAACGTTATCACCAACGAGTTGATTGACATCGTAGGTGGCGCTGAGGCGTTGAATGGTTAAAAGCTAAGGTCCCTGAGCCTGTCGAAGGGCCGACCGATTCTATGACGGCCCTTCGACAAGCTCAGGGACCTGCGTTTACTCCTGATAGTAAACCCGCTTCACCCGCTGTGAGACGCGGGTCATAATCTCGTAAGGAATGGTTTGGCAAGCCTTCGCAATGTCATTGATGTCGTGCTCGGCATCGAATACAACCACGGTATCACCCTCTTTGGCTTCCACATGGGTCAAGTCAAGCATGCACATGTCCATACACACGTCACCGACAATTTTCACAGGCTTATCATGGACATAGAAAGTGCCATTACCATTGCCCAACAAACGTGAGAGGCCGTCGGCATAGCCGATAGGTACGATGCCTATGCGCATATCGTGATCCGCATGACCATGGCGGTTATAACCGATGCTGTCGCCCGCAGGGATGTTTTTGATTTGGTTGATGGTCGTCTTGAGCGAAACAACAGGTTGTAATAGGCCTTTGTCGGCCTCGCAGGTGGGCACTCCATACAAACCGATGCCCAAGCGCACCATGTCGAATTGGTATTGTGGGAAACGCGAGATGCCTGCCGTGTTGAGGATGTGTCGCAATACATGTGGGAAAGCCTCCACAATCATCTGGCTGCCCTCCTCGAAGCTATGGATCTGACTCAAAGTGAAGGCATCCTCGGCAGGATTGTCGGCTGTGGCAAGATGGGAGAATACACTCTTCACATTCAGCATCGGATTGGATTGGATGCGGCGAATGAGTTCAGGAAGCTCGTCTTTCGAGAATCCCAAACGATGCATGCCCGTGTCCAACTTGATGTGCACATTCAACGGATGCGCCTCGGGCAAAGCTAAATTCTCTATCGCCTTCTCAATAAAGGTAAGGTTACGGAAGCTGAACACCTCAGGCTCAAGGTGGTATTTGATGATGTTGTCGTAGCTGTTCACCTCCGGACTCATCACCATGATGGGCAAATTGATGCCTGCACGGCGCAATTCCACGCCCTCGTCAGCGAAGGCAACCGTCAGATAATCAACATTGTGGAATTGCAGGATATTGGAAACCTCCAAGTTGCCGCTGCCATAGCCAAAGGCTTTCACCATCACCATAAGCTTGGTCTCGGGTTTGATTTTGGAGCGGAAATGGTTCAGGTTGCTAACCAAATGGTTGAAGTTGATTTCCAACACGGTCTCGTGCGCCTTCTCCTGCAACTCCATGCCAATCTGTTCAAACTCAAAGGCACGGGCGCCCTTCAGCAGGATGGTCTGGTTGTTGAACTTCGAGAAGGGGAACTGTGCCAAGAAATCCGGTACATTCTTATAGAAATAGGTCTCCATCTCGAACTTATTGGACTGACGCGAAAGCGCCTCACCGATGCCAATTAGTGTGTCAACACCCTTGTTTTTAAGCAGTTGTGCAATCTCCGTGTACAAATCCACCTCATTGCGACCACTTTGCAAGATATCGGACAGAATCACCGTATGTTGACGGTGCTGGTGCTGATGCCGCATCACGTCCAAAGCGATGGCCAAGGAGTTGATGTCGGAGTTGTAGTAGTCGTTGATGATGGTGCAGTTGTTGACACCCGCCTTGATTTCAAGACGCATAGCAATGGAAATCAGCGATTTGAGTCGCTCAGCAATAACCTCAGGCTTCATCTGCAAAAGCAATCCGACGGCGATGCAGTGGATGGCGTTTTCGACGGAAGCTTTGTCGGCAAAAGGAATCAAAAACGACAGGTTTTCGCCATGATATGTGCAGGCTATCGTTGCCGTTTTCTCGCTTTTCGTTATCTCGCTGACAAACAGGTCGGCCTCAGTGAACTTACGGCTCCACGTAAAGAGTTTCACTTTCGAAGCCATCCCCGATCGTATGACAACCTGTTGTATGTCAGAGTAATCCATGCAATACACCAATTGTTCGGTTTTGGTAAACAGGTTCAGTTTCTCTCCTGCCTTCTGTACACGGTTGATGAAGTTCTCGTCGTGGGCCTGTCCGATGTTGGTGAACACACCGATGGTCGGGCGGATGATGTCCTGAAGGCTCATCATCTCGTCGGGCTCGGAAATCCCAGCCTCGAAGATACCCAAGGTGTTGGTCTGGTTCATCTGCCACACGGAGAGCGGCACACCCGCCTGGGAATTGTAGCTTTTGGGGCTACGCACGATGTTGTAGTCGGGGCTGAGCATTTGGTAGAGCCACTCCTTGACGATGGTCTTGCCGTTACTGCCCGTGATACCGATGACGGGAATGTCGAACTGTTGGCGATGGTGCGCCGCCAATGCTTGTAAAGCCTTCAGCGTGTCAGGTACTACCACAAAAGCGGCATCGGGAAAAGTGCTTTCGGGAAGATGACTCACCATAAAAGCGCGGACACCTTTCTCGTAAAGATCTTCGATATAGCGATGACCGTCGTTGCGGTTGCTCTTCAAAGCGAAAAACAAGGCCTGGTGCGGGTCCACCAGATTTCGGCTGTCGATGAGCAGGTCGCTGATGTTCCGTTCCAGCGCCTCGCCAACCAGTTTCCCGTTGACGATTTCCGAAACTTCCTGTAAAGAATAAAACTGATGTTGCATGGTAAAACAAAATTCTTGCAAAAATAATGCTTTTCTTGCAAGCTATCGGAGCGTTCTGAAAAAATAACTACCTTTGTGGCAATAAAACTGCAACCTCATGCACCTCAAGCAACATATCCCCAACACC
>DAIOUZ010000084.1:4340-13340 GCA_036759285.1 Candidatus Limiplasma sp.
GTCCATCCTGTTTCTCACCCAAAACATGCCCGTTAAGGCGGCGCTGATGATTTTTGTGGCTGGACTCTTCGATTTCTTGGACGGTTTTTCCGCCCGGCTGCTTCATGCCCACTCCCCCATTGGTGCCGACTTGGATTCACTCTCCGATGCGGTCTCATTCGGTGTGGCTCCAGGGTTTATCATGTATTGGCTGATGCGCCATACCCATGACCTTCCAGCACTCACCTTGTTCAACATCAACATATTGCCTTGCTTGGCCTTTTTGTTGCCCGTGTTTTCCGCCATCCGTTTGGCCAGATTCAACATCGACGACACACAAAAGACCACATTTCGGGGACTACCCACCCCTGGCATGGCCATCTTCATCGCTTCCTTGCCTTTGGCGCTCGGCCAGGTCCATCATCTCAAAGACGGTGCCTTGGGCTATTGGGCCTGCCTCGGCATCGCGCTCATCTTCTCGTTCATGATGGTGAGCCACCTGCGTTTCTTCTCTTTCAAGATGAAGTCAGTGAAATGGAAAGGCAACGAAGTCAGGTGGATTTTCCTACTCGTTGCTCTTGTGAGTTTTGTGATTTTCAGATGGGTAGCCTTGCCTTTTGTGATGCTCCTCTACATCCTGTTGTCCATCCTCTTTGCGGGGAAAATGGAATCTTAAACTGCAATTCAGATTCCCTTCGGGGAATTCCCTTACATCTCCTTCTTATGAAACACGAAGTTATGTCCGAGATACACCTCGCGGACATGTTCGTTTTCAGCAAGTTTCTCTGGTTTGTCTGAAATCAGCACCTGACCGTCGAAAAGCAGATAGGCGCGGTCGGTGATAGACAAGGTCTCGTGCACATTATGGTCAGTGATGAGAACACCAATGTTTTTCCGCTTCAGTTTAAAGATGATGCGCTGGATGTCCTCCACCGCAATGGGGTCGACGCCAGCGAAAGGCTCGTCCAAGAGGATGAAATTGGGGTCAACGGCCAAGGCACGGGCAATCTCCGTACGACGACGTTCGCCACCTGAGAGCTGGATGCCCTTGCTCTTACGCACATGCTGCAGGCCAAATTCATCCAGCAGGCCCTCCAACTTCTCATTCCGTTGCTCTTTGGTCAATCCCTTCTTGAACTGCATGACAGAATAGATGTTGTCCTCAACGCTCATCTGACGAAACACCGAAGCCTCTTGTGCCAGATAACCGATGCCAATTTGGGCACGCTTATACATAGGCAGGCTTGAGATGTCCTCATCCTCAAGGAAGACCTTGCCCGAATAGGGTTTGATGAGTCCCACCACCATATAAAAAGTGGTCGTCTTTCCCGCTCCGTTGGGGCCGAGCAAACCGACAATCTCGCCCTGTTCCACCTCAATGTCAACGTCATTGACCACGGTGCGCTGACCGTATTTCTTTACCAAATGTTCTGTTCTTAGCTTCATCAGAATATCCCTTCCTTTAGAATGTCATGCAAATGGATGATACCCAGATATTTCCCATCGTGAACGACGGGCAGTTGGGTGATGCTGTTGTGGCGCATCTTGTGTAAGGCATCCACCACCAAGGCATCCTCATCGATGGTCTTGGGGTTGGAGGTCATGATTTGGGAGGCTTTCACGTGTTCGATGTCGGGGTATTTCATCAACATGCGGCGCAAATCGCCATCCGTGATGATGCCTTGAAGCGCACCGTTTTCAGTGACCACCGTGGCACCCAGTCGCTTGCTGGTCATCTCGATGATGACGCGGGTCAGATTGTCGTCGGGGCCCACCTCGGGACGATCGTTCTTCAGGTACAGGTCCTTCACCCGTAGGTAGAGCTGCTTTCCCAGTGCTCCGCCCGGATGGAACTTGGCAAAGTCGGAAGTGGAAAAGCCGCGACACCTCATTAATATTAATGCCAATGCGTCGCCCATCACCAACTGCGCCGTGGTGCTGCTGGTGGGCGCAAGACTGTCGGGTATGGCTTCTTCGCTCACCGAAACGTCGAGAATGTAATCGGCTTGGGAGGCCAGATACGATTGGCGGTTGCCGACCATAGCCACGATTTTGTTGCCTCTCAGCTTGATAAGCGGCACCAGCACCTTAATCTCAGGCGTCTCGCCGCTTTTTGACAAAATGACCACGATATCGTTCTCGCGAACAATACCCAAGTCGCCGTGGATGGCATCAGCAGCATGCATAAACACCGCTGTCGTGCCCGTCGAATTCATGGTAGCGACAATCTTTTGGGCGATGATGGCGCTCTTGCCAATGCCTGACAACACGAGATTTCCCTTGCTTTCGAGAATCAATTCCACCGTTTTCTGGAAATCATCATCAATTTGCCGTTTCAACCCTATAATTGCATTAGCCTCATTGTCAATTATTTGAGATACCAATTCGATAATCGTCCCATTTTTTTTCATTTTTTCTCAAATTTTTCTTGCTTCGAATGATGTAAAAGCTATAACTTTGTCTTTGCGTCAAGAGTGTAAACCAATTTTCTTGAGATAACGCAGATTTTCAAAAGAGATTGCAAAATAACACAAAAATTTGGAAAACACCAAAAGGAGGACACCATGGCAAAAAAAGATGAACAGAAGATACACAAACTGCTGAAAGATGTTTTCGGGTTCGACCAATTCAAGGGCAACCAAGAGGAGATCATCAAAAGCATCCTTGGCGGCAACAATACCTTCGTGCTGATGCCTACGGGAGGCGGCAAGTCGCTGTGCTACCAGCTGCCTGCACTTATGTCGAAAGGCACAGCCATCGTTGTCTCCCCGCTGATTGCGTTGATGAAGAACCAGGTCGACATGATCCGCAATTTCGGCACCGAGTTGGGCATCGCCCATGTGATGAACTCATCGCTCTCGAAAGCCGAATTGATTGAAGTCAAGGAAGACTTGAAAAGCGGCAAGACCAAATTGCTCTATGTGGCTCCCGAGTCGCTCACCAAAGACGAGACCATTGAGTTCTTGCGCACGCTCAAGATTTCATTCATCGCCATCGACGAAGCGCACTGCATCTCGGAATGGGGTCACGACTTCCGTCCTGAATACCGTCGTCTGCGTCCCATCATCAACGCCATCGACGACTCCCTCCCCATCATCGCGCTGACGGCTACCGCCACGATGAAGGTGCAGAACGACATCTTGAAGAACCTGGAAATCATGGATGCCAAAGTCTTCAAATCGTCGTTTGACCGTCCCAACCTTTATTACGAGGTAAGGCCCAAGACCAAAGACGTCATCAAAGACATCATCAAATACATCAAGCAGAACCCAGGCAAGTCCGGCATCGTGTATTGCCTCAGCCGTAAGAAGGTGGAGGAACTGGCCGAGACCCTTGTCGTCAACGGCATACGTGCCCTGCCCTACCACGCCGGTCTCGATAGCCAGACCCGCAAGGAGAATCAGGACAAATTCCTGATGGAAGAGGTGGACGTGATTGTCGCCACCATCGCCTTCGGCATGGGCATCGACAAGCCTGATGTGCGTTTCGTCATCCACCACGACATCCCGAAGAGCCTCGAAGGCTACTATCAGGAGACGGGCCGCGCCGGCCGCGACGGTGGTGAAGGCAACTGCATCGCCTTCTACGACTACGAAGACATCCACAAGCTGGAGAAATTCAACAAAGGCAAAAACGTTGCCGAACAAGAGATTGCACGCGAACTGCTGAACGAGACCGTGACCTACGCCGAGTCTGCGGTGTGCCGCCATAGGCTCCTGCTCCACTATTTCGGCGAGGAATACAACAAGGAGAACTGCGGCTCTTGCGACAATTGCCGTTATCCCAAAGAGAAGTTCGACGGCAAGGAAGACCTCAAACTCGTCATCGAGGCCGTGGAAGACACTAAACAGCTCTTCAAGACCAAGCACATCGCCGAACTGCTGGCAGGCAAACTCACAGGCGACATCAAGGCGGCCAAACAAGAGAACAACGAATTCTTCGGCGCTGGCGACGAGCACGATGAGAAATATTGGACCGCTGTCATCCGTCAGGCCTTGGTCCACAAGCTGTTGTCGAAAGACATCGAGAACTACGGTATCCTGAAGATCACCAAGGAAGGCAAGGCTTTCATCAAGAAGCCTTACTCTATCATGCTCGTCAAAGACCACGACTATGAGAACTCCGATGATGACGATCCCGAGACCATGGCAGCCATGGGCGCCAACAAGGACGGTGGTGCCGACAAGACCCTCTTTGCCTTGCTGAAAGACCTGCGCAAGACCATCGCCAAGCAAAACGGCCTGCCGCCTTTCGTCATCTTCCAAGACCCCTCATTGGAGGACATGGCCATCCAGTACCCCATCACCAAAGAGGAAATGACCCAGATTTCGGGTGTTGGAGCTGGCAAAGCCGAGAAGTTTGGCGAGCCCTTCATCAAACTCATCAAGGAGTATGTGGAGGAGAACGAAATCACCCGCCCGAACGACATGGTGGTGAAGTCGGTAGTCAACAATTCGGCGCTGAAGATCGGCATCATCCAAAACATCGACAAGAAGATTCCATTGGACGACATCGCCTACGGCAAAGGCTTGAGCTTCGACGAGTTGCTCTCTGAGATTGAAAGTATCGTCTCTTCGGGCACCCATCTGGACATCAACTACTTCATCGAGGAGTTTGTGGACATCTACCACCAAGAAGACATCTTAGAATACTTCCATGAGGCCGAGTCCGACGACGTACAAACCGCTCTTCAAGAACTCGGCGAGGACGAATACGAAGAAGAGGAAGTCCGCCTGATGCGCATCAAGTTCCTGTCGGATGTCGGCAATTAATTCAGAATGAAACAGTTAACACTAATATCTTTGCTTTTTGTCCTTGTGACCGCTTGCGGTCACAAGGACAAAGCCTTTATGCCTGAGCGACTGCTTACTGAAGAGGAGATGATTGAAGTCATGACCGATGTGCAAATCATCGAGGCGCAAATCAACTATCAAAAGTCCTTAGGAAAAGAGGAAGATGCGCCAACCGTCGATTACAAAGCCATGGCCCAGTCCTATTACGACCAATTCTTTGAGCATTATGGGATTACGGACACCATCTTTTCACAAAACATAAGGTATTACACAGAACGACCCGAGGTTTTGGAACGGATAATGGACTCGGTGGTGCAGCGATTGACGAAGGAAAAGGGAGAATGAATTTTTTCACGCAGAATACGCAGAAATCGCAGAAGCCTACCGGACGCAAACTATGCGTCGCTTTGCGATTCCCATAGTTCTGCGAATTCTGCGTGAGATATTTTGCGCCGCTTTGCGCTTCCCACAGTTCTGTGGATTCTGCGTGAGATATTATTTCTTCAACTCGTTAGCAATCAAATCATTCAGTTTCTTAGCCGCATCAATCAACATGCTTTCATCCGTCGGGACGGGCACAGGATGGCTGTCCAAGCGGCTCAAGGTCTCCGCCGAGCAGGCCTCGCGGTCGCCCTTGATGGTGGTATAGTCGTTCTTGAAGGCAGATTTCACATCGAAGGGAGTAACCGTTATCGGACGATAACCAATATTATCATAATACCTGATGACTCCAGAAACGGTTACGCTTTTACTTTGTGAATAGTCGGTCACCTCAACCGTTTTGAGGCCATTGGTTTCCTTGAAGGTCACCTCATCGAGTCGGATAGGTGAAACCAGTATATCTTTGATGACAACCACCATTTCGGCATCCCCGCTTTTTGTTCTCATTCTTTTCGAACTACTAACAAATTTGGCAGGCAACTCGCCCTCTTCGAAGGCCAAAACAGCATTGACAAATTCATGAAGCAAAGGTCTTTCATCTTCATTTTCAACAGCAAGCAACACTCTATCAGCTTGATTAAATAATGCTTTGCGCTGAAGCAATGGCAGATTGACATTATCTTTGTTGACATTATATAACTGCCAAATGTATTTATCCGCTTCCTCAGCATCGGCTTTCGCGCCTGTACTCAGCAATTGATTCGCCTTTGCCACCAAAAAAGCCTCCGCATGATTGCGAGCCACCATCATGTCATCGTCAAGGTCAAGTTTCACATAGTTCATACCGTTTTTGACCTTAGCCGGGAAGCAAGCCAAGGCCTCGTTGCGACCCTTCATGCTGCAATAGCGTTGGTAGATTTCAGGCCATACGTCAGGTTGACCTGTGGCTTTCAAGGCTTGGATACGCTCGTGGTCGGTTTGGTTGGCCTTGTGATAGGAAGCCGCCACCATATTGATGCGTTTGGCATTCATGTCGCCGTGACAGATGTCGGGCGCAACGCGTTGAATCACTTGGTCATATTCTTGGGCTTCATAGAGTTTTTTGGTTGTATTGCAGGCGGTGAGCATCGCACCGAGCAACAAAACGGGAATCAGTCGGAGGTATTTCATGGATGTTTCCTTTTTTCTTCTATTCAAAATCGGGCCCTTCGACGGGCTCAGGGACCCTTAATTATTACAAGAGCGAAGGCCCCTGAGCTTGTCGAAGGGCCGTCTCATACTTATAAAACTACAAATTTCGCTCCAAAATTGTCTGAACGCGAAGAATTCTTTACTTTTGTGCCATCAAAAATTCATTTTCCATGGAAAAAATCAAGCAACTGCAACAAGATTTCGCCGAGTTCATCGCGAAAACCAACTTCGGAGGACAGCCGAAGGAGTTATACGACCCTATTGAATACACCATCCTGCAAAGCGGCAAACGTCTCCGCCCCGTGCTTTGTCTCTTGGCTTGCGACCTGTTTGACGGCGACGAGCAAGAAGCGCTTTGGCCCGCCTTGGCATTAGAGACCTTCCACAACTTCACCCTCATCCACGACGACATCATGGACAAAGCCCCTTTGCGCCGCGGCAAGGAGACCGTCTACCAGAAATGGAATGCCGACATCGCCATCCTCTCCGGTGATGCCATGTTTGCCATGGCCTTCCAATATGCGCTGAAGCCGAAGAAGGGAGCCGAAATCGCGCAACAGCTGGGCAAGGTGGCTCGCGAAATCTGCGAAGGTCAGCAAATGGACCTCAATTTCGAGACCTTGGGCAACGTGACCATCAACGAGTACCTGGAGATGATCCGGCTGAAGACCGCCGTGCTGTTGGCCACCGCCCTACAGATGGGTGCCACCGTGGCAGGCGCAAACGAAACCGATGCCCAACATCTTTACGACTTCGGCCTCAACATGGGCATGAGCTTCCAACTGCAGGACGACATCCTCGACCTCTACAGCGACGTGGAGGTCTTCGGCAAACGCCATGGCGGCGACATCGCCGACAACAAGAAGACCTATCTCTACTTGAAGGCTTTGGAGTTGGCTTCTGATAAAGACCGCAAACGCCTTGAGCACCTCTTCACCCTCCGCATGGATCATGACGAAGAGGAGAAAATCGAAGAGGTACAGGCCATCTACGACCGCCTGCATGTGAAAGAAGCCGTCGAAAAGGTCATGCTCGACTACGACCGTAAGGCCTTCGAGGCATTGGCGGCCATCCGCCTACCAGAGGAGAAGAAAAAACACCTGCGTGCTTATGCCGAGCTGCTCTCGGGTAGGAAAAAGTAAAAGCAAAAGAGGCTCCGAAACTGGAGCCTCTTTTGCTTTCCTCTCAAAAAAAATTACTTTTCGGTCTTTGCTGATTTCACTTTCGACTTTTTGGTTTTCTTGGGAGCGGGCTTCACAGCCTCTTTAGAAGCCTTCTTGCCTTCTGCACTCACTTTCTTTTCGGCGCAGCAATCGTCCTTCTTCTCCGTCACTTTCTTCTCAGCGCAGCAGTCCTTACCTTCCTTCTTCTCTGTGCAGGCTTTTTTATCGGCACAGCAGTCGTCTTTCTTCTGCTTCACAGGCTCCTTGGCAACCGTAGTGGCAGATGGTTTTTCTTGCTTTTCAGTCACAGTGGTGGTCTCAGCTTTCTTGACTTTCACTTCGTTCTGGGCATTCACATCTTGAATGCTCATGGCGCTCACGGCGAAGAAGGCCAAAGCACCAAATAAGAGGGATTTCTTCATTGTAGGATAGTTTGATGATTATAACAAGTCAATTCTTATCAAAAAGCGTTCCAAAATTACATCATTAAAGGTTCCTTTCAGCCGACCTTTTATGTCATTCCTTCATTTGCCCTCCAATAGATTCCAATCGCACACCCTCTTCATGGAATGACATTGGAGGTCAAAGTGAAAAGGGAATCTATAAAAGGTCGATCGAAAGGACAACTTCTGTGTTACGGTAAAAACAAACAACTGTCGCCATAGCTAAGGAAACGGAAGCCATGCTCCAAAGCGAAGCGGTAACAGTCTTTCCATCGCTCCCCGATGAGGGCGGAAACCAACAGCAATAAGGTGCTCTTAGGCTGGTGGAAATTGGTAATCAAGCCCGTGATAACGCGCATCCTATAGCTTGGGGCAATCATCAGGGCCGTGCTGGCCTCAAGGCGGGTCAGGGCGTGGCGGTCGAGGTAGTCCAAAATCTGCTGTAGGGCTTCCTTGGCCGACATGGGTGCATGCTCTTCGTAAGGATACCACTGCTCAACATGCAAGGGGCGCAGCTCGTCGCCTTGCTCTCTCAGCATCATGCCTATCCAATAGAGGCTCTCCAAAGTACGAGTGCTGGTGGTGCCCACAGGAATAATCGGCTTCCCGATTTGTTCCTTCAAGTTCTGAATCAACGACTTGCGCACGATGATAGTCTCCGAGTGCATGGCATGCTCTCCGATGGTTTCGGTTGCCACGGGACGGAAAGTACCCGCCCCGACATGCAGCGTCACCTCATCGAAAGCGAAACCTTTTTCATGCAAAGTCTCGATGAGGGGTTTAGTGAAATGCAGGCCTGCCGTGGGTGCGGCCACCGAGCCGTCATAGCGGGCGAAGACGGTCTGGTAACGGTCGCGGTCGTCGGGTTCGGCATCGCGATGCAGGTAAGGCGGCAAAGGTATCTCGCCTGCAGCCTCCAGCACTGAGGCAAATGACAGATGCTCGGGCGTCCACGAGAACTCGATTTCAGCATACTGGTCGTTCTGCATCAGCCGCTCGGCATACAACGTCACAAGAATATCACCTACATTCAGTTCCATGGAGAGCCTC
>DAIOUZ010000085.1:0-5766 GCA_036759285.1 Candidatus Limiplasma sp.
TCCTCGTCGTCGGCAAGCTCGCGGATGATTTCCATCTCGGTGCGGGCGTGCGAGAGCATGTCAACGAAGTTGTAAACGATGACATTCAGCTTGTTAGGCATCAAGTTCGACATCTGATCGTAGAGCTTCTTGCCCGCTTGAAGGTTCAACACCTTATTATATGAATACTTGATGTTCTTGCCGAAACGCTTCAGTTGCTCGCCCAAGAGTTCACCTTCAAACTGATTCTTGGTGCCTTCGTCCTCCTCGTCTACCCACCATTTCGGGTAGCGGCGACGGATTTCGAGGGGCATCAGTCCGGCAAAGAGGGAGTTGCGAGCATATTGCGTTGTCGTAGGCAGGATGCTGTAATATACATCATCGGCCTCCACGCGGAAATAGGTCTCAATCAAAGGTTGGATGGCTTTCCACTGGTCATAGCGCAGGTTGTCGATGACAATGAGGAACAGCGGTTTGTCGCTGCCATCAAGACGTGGAATCACCTTGTCGCGCACCACGGTATGCGACATCACGGGTTTTTCCGAACGTCCCTGAATCCAATCCACATAGTTCTTTTCAACGTAGCGTGTGAACTGCGTATTGGCTTCTTGCTTCTGGTCAGCAAGGATGCTCTTGATGCCTTCGTCGGTCGATTTTTGAAGTTCTAACTCCCAGCGCACCAACTTCTTATACAATTCAACCCACTCGTCGTAATTGAGGTTGTTATTGAGGTCCATGCTGATTTGGCGGAATTCCTGTTGGTAACTCATCGAGGATTTCTCGTCGCGGAGTTTCTTGTTCTCAAGGTTGCGTTTCAGCGAAAGCAAAATCTGGTTCGGGTTGACGGGCTTGATAAGGTAATCTGCTATGTTAGAACCAATTGCATCTTCCATGATGCGCTCCTCCTCGCTCTTGGTAATCATCACCACGGGCAAGTTCGGATATTCGCGCTTAATGACTTCTAGGGCCTCGATGCCTGAGATGCCGGGCATCTGCTCGTCGAGGAAAACAATGTCGAAATGGCGTTGGCGCACGAGATCGATGGCATCAGAGCCATTGTTGGCTGTAACTACCTCATAGCCTTTCTGTTCCAAAAACATGATATGGGGCTTCAGGAGATCAATCTCGTCATCTGCCCAAAGGATTGTCGTTTTGTCCATAGTTTGTGTGTTTATGGATATGTAACGCGAAAGTAGGCAATTTGTTTTAAATGGCTTAACTTTTTTGGGACGCATTCAGAAAGCATAGATTCCCGCCACCCCACAGCCTGCGCGGGAATGACATGCTTTCTGAAAAAAACACTATTTTTGCAGCAAAATTTCCGGACAATGGCAAGCGCTTCCAACAAAAAGAAAATCTTCAACGACCCCATTTACGGCTTCGTCAGCATCCCCGACGAGTTGCATTTCGACATCATCGAGCACCCTTATTTCCAAAGGCTTAGGCGCATCAAGCAGGTCAGCATGACCAATTTGGTGTATCCAGGTGCCAACCACACTCGTTTTGCCCACAGCCTCGGTACCATGCACCTGATGCGGCGCGCCATACAACTGCTGCGTGGCAAGGGCTACAACATCACCGACGAAGAACTTGAAGCGGCTTCGTTGGCCATTTTGCTCCACGACAGCGGTCACGGTCCCTTCTCGCACACCTTGGAAAACAGTATCGTGCAGGGTGTTTCGCATGAAGAACTTTCTTTGATGGTGATGCAGAAGTTTAACGAGATCCATGGTGGGAAGCTTGACATGGCCATTCAGATGTTCAAGGGAGAATATGAGAAAGGCTTCCTCAGCAAACTCATTTCCAGCCAGTTGGATGTCGACCGCATCGACTACTTGAAACGTGATAGTTTCTTCACTGGTGTGGCCGAGGGCAGCGTGAATGCGGAGCGACTGTTAGAGATGATGGAAGTCGTTGGGAATGAACTCGCTATCGAGGCAAAGGGTATTTATTCCGTGGAGAGTTTCTTGGTGGCGCGGCGCATCATGTACTGGCAAGTGTATATGCACAAGGCCGTTTTGAGCGCGGAATACACGTTGATGAAAGTCTTAAAACGCGTCAAAATGCTCAGCCAAGAGCGCGATTTGTATGCCACCCCTGCTCTGTCGTTCTTCCTGAAAAACCCGAAACCTTTCGTGGATGGCCACGACCCCGATTTCGTCTTGGACAAATTCTGCCAATTGGACGACTACGACGTGATGACTGCTGTAAAAGCTTGGCGCGATGATGAAGACCGCGTGCTATCAGAGCTTTGCAGAAGACTGACAGACAGACATTTGTTCAGAATTGAAATGCAAGATAGCGAGTTTGACCCGAACTATATTGAGGACATTCGGAACAAGATTGCCAAACTGTATGGTTGGTCTTTGGAAGAGGCGGATTTCATGCTATTGCAGGGTGTTTCGTCGAACCACGCCTACCATCCTAAAAAGCCGGCCATCAACATCTTATACAAGGATGGCTCGATGAAAGACATCAGCGAGGCCTCAGACCAGCTGAACATTTCTGTGCTGAAACAGCCCGTCGTGAAGCATTTCATTTGCTATCCGAAAGAGTTGGAACTATAGTTAATAAAATAAGAGGATAAAAGAATCGAGGAAATGAAGTGCAAAGGCTCATGAGATTGCGGATCAAGTCCGCAATGACCATTCCCGGTCTAGTGTAGTTAAAAAAGCTGAGATTAGACGGTCTAATCCTACGTTAACCTAAACGACACATTCCCGCCAAAAGGAGTCATTGCGGGCGAAGACCCGCAATCTCCGACACTAAACGACACAACCCATCATGTCAAAACAAGGTTACATATACTTATTAGCAAACAAACACAACACCACACTATACTTAGGTGTTACCAACAATCTAAAAAGAAGAGTCGCCGAACATAAACTTCATATCAACAGTGGATTCAGCGACAAATACAACACCGAAAAACTCGTGTATTTTGAAATCTACGAGCAAATATATGATGCTATTCGGAGAGAAAAGCAAATGAAGAAATGGCGAAGAGAATGGAAGAATGCTTTAATCAACGAACTGAATCCCGAATGGAACGACCTCGCAGAAACGATAGGAGTAGACGATGAGTATATTCGGTCGGTAAAAGAGCATTATGATGACATGAGAATGGATGAAGACTCGCTCAAAGAATCATGAGATTGCGGATCAAGTCCGCAATGACGGTTCACGGTCTAATGTAGTCAGAAAAGCTGCGAATTGTCAGTCTAATCCTATGTCAACCTAAACGACACGCTCCCGCCAAAAGGAGTCATTGCGGGCGAAGACCCGCAATCTCCTAAACAAAACAGGATTATAACCTCTGATTCATCGCCTTCGCGCGATTCTTCGAGTCTTCCATCACCTCCATGGCTTGCTGCTGCAAGAATTTCTCTTCCTCGGTTTCGGGGACGAGCGTCACACCATGGGGTTTGGAATGGTGGTTTTCGTCCAGATAGGAGAAGGTGGCGAAGCCGTCGGCGGCGATTTTTTCGGGCTCGCGGCTGCGGTACATCTTCGTGTAAACCGTCAGGGTGCTACGTCCCACAGAGATGACTTTGCTCTCGAAGGTGACGATGTCGCCCGCGAAAATCGGGAACTTGAAGTCGATGCCATGGAGCACAAGCAGGACGGTGTCTTTCGTGTCAACATACTGCGCCACAGCGAAATAGGAACTCTCCAAGAAATACTCTGAGCAACGACCTGCGAAGAAGGTTTGGTGGTGGTTGAGGTCGGCGAGTTTGATAAGTCTTTGGGAATAGGTTGCTTTCATATCAGTTGTTCGGTTATTTAGTTGTTCAGTTATTCAGTTGGCCTATGGCTGATGGCTTATGGCCAATGGCTGCCCCGTCGTTGTGGCAAGCCATCGGCCATCAGCTATAGGCCATCGTTTATTTCTATTTTCAGTCCGTCGTAGGCGAGCATCATGCCTTCGGGGAGTTCGCGGTTGACATCGGCGGTGAGACCCATACTGTGGCTGCAATGCGTGAACCAAGTCTTCTTTGCTCCCACCCTTCTTGATATTTCAATCGCTTCGTCCAAGGTGAGATGCGAGTAATGCTTCTTCTTCTGCAATGCCTCAATAACCAAGTATTCAACACCTTGCAGCTTTTCGATTGCCTCTTCAGAAATCTCGCTCAAATCGGTGACGTAGGCAAATTTCCCGATGCGAAAAGCATAGCAGGTCAAGGTGAAGTGCTTCAGTTTTATCGGGATGATGTGTAAATCGCCAAGGTCGAAAGGCGTTTCGTCAAGACGACGGATGTCGTAGGTGGGTGCACCTGGATAGGGGTGCGTTTCAAAAGCATAGGAATATTCGCGTTTGATTTCGGGCAATGCGGTGTCGGCCACATACAGAGTCATGGGTTTCTGTTGCTTGAAAATGTATGGACGCAGGTCATCAAGGCCACCAATATGGTCTTTGTGTTCGTGCGATATAATCACTGCGTCGAGTTTAGTGACGTTTTCGCGCAGCATCTGCTGGCGGAAGTCAGGGCCAGCATCTACAGCTACAGTCACCTCATCGGTCTGAATCAAAATGGAAGTGCGGAGTCGTTTGTCGCGCGGGTCTTTGGATTGGCACACGGGACAAGTGCAGCCGATGACAGGCACCCCTTGTGAAGTTCCGCTTCCTAAAATAGTGACAATCATATTTTTAGTTTTCTTCAGCATCAAAAATGCCGCTACAAAAATAATACTGCAAAATTAGCGTTTTTTGAGTAAAAACCGTGCTATCTCATAGATTTTCCCTACATTTGCGGCATGAATTTTTCATCCTATCTCAGAAATAGAGCCTTAAGACGTGCATTGGAGCAGTTTCTCGCCGAAAAGCCAATGGCAAAGATGCCTAACCTTCAGCGAATTAACTCCATTCTAATCATTCTCGACGAAGGCGACAAAAGCATCGTCAAGAACATCGAAAGCAGCGTAAAAGGATTGTTTGGTGTTGGCCGTTGCGGGTTCATCATCCTCTGCAACCAAATGTCGGACACCATCCTGCAAAGCGATCTCTACACCGAAATCACCCCCAAGGACTTCGGCTTCATGAGCGTGCTGAAACCCGACAAGCATGAGTTCATCAGAAAGTTGCCTTTCAGTGCGGTACTCATCAATATGGCAAGCAAAAACGCTGACATCAGCGACTATCTCTGCACCCTACCGAAGTCGGATTTCAGAATCTGTTTCCATGAGAGCAAAAACCAGCCCATCTACGACTTGATCATCGAAAACCCGAGATCCACCGATCCCGTTTCGAACATCCATGTCCTGCATAATTATTTGAAAGCCTTGGCTGGACCACAACAACTCAGTAATCAATAATTTCGGATCCTTCAACGCTTCAACAAGCTCAGCGATTTCCGGGACTTTTAACTCAATAAATAAAACAATGAAAAACAACATATTTAAAGGCACAGGCATTGCCTTAATCACTCCATTCAAAACCGACTTTTCCGTTGACACCGAGGCTTTGACAAGAATCGTCAACTATGTCATTGACAATGGCGCTGATTTCTTGGTCGTCTTGGGCACCACCTCGGAGGCTCCTACCCTTACGGCTGATGAAAAGAATCTGGTAATCAACACGATATTAAAGGCCAACAATAGCCGTTTACCCATCATGCTTGGCATGGGCGGCAACAACACACTGGCCGTCATCGAAGCCATCAAAGCACAAGACTTCACTGGCATTCACGGTATTTTGAGCGTTGTACCTTATTATAACAAGCCTAACCAACGCGGCATGAAAGCCCACTTTGAGGCCATTGCCGATGCCAGTCCCGTGCCCGTTGTGGT
>DAIOUZ010000085.1:5776-12279 GCA_036759285.1 Candidatus Limiplasma sp.
GAATCTGCAAGCCGCCACTTGTGTGGAACTTGCCAAACATCCCAACATCATCGCCGTGAAGGAGGCTTCGGGCAATTTGCAGCAGATCATGGAGATTTTGCGCGACAAGCCAGCCGACTTCGATGTGCTTTCAGGCGACGACGGCATCACTCAGCCTTTGATGGCCCTCGGTGCAAAAGGCGTGATTTCGGTAGCTGCTAACGCATACACGAAGCCTTTCAGCCGCATGATGAATGCCATGAGAGACGGTCACACGGAAGAAGCCTTGCGTTTGCATTATGCCATGATGCGCATGAACCAGCTCATCTTCGCCGACGGCAACCCCGCTGGCATCAAGTGTCTGATGAACCACATGGGATTGTGCCAAAATGTGTTGCGTTTACCTTTGGTGAAGGCCAATGAAAAGGTGGAGGCGGATATCGTTGAAGAATGGAACATATTGAAAAATAAATAAATACAAATAAGACAATGAAATTTTCACGCTCTTTAATTCTTTTATTCGCTGTACTCGTTTGCGGCAACATTTTCGCCCAAAAAAGCCAGCAAGAACTGAACCAACTCATGCAGCAACGCAATGAGTATTATTTCACTTTTAACCTGAATGGCAACGACGACCTGAATGCCATCGCCCACACCATTTCAGTCGACCGCGTTGACGGCACTTTAGTTACCGCCTACGCCAACAACAAGGAATTCGCGAATTTCCAGAAACTCGGATACGAGGTAACGCTTCAGACTCCGCCCTCGTTGCGTGAGGAAGTCGCCATGTGGGATGGCAGCAACCGCGCCGAATATGAATGGGACAGCTATCCGACTTATCAGGCTTACGAAGACATGATGTTCCAATTTGCCACTGACCATCCCGACAAGTGCGAAATCATCACACTCGGCACATTGCCAAGTGGTCGCAAGATCATGATTGCACACCTCAACGTCGGAGCCAGGGACGGTAAACCCAAGTTCCTCTACACCTCCACCATCCATGGTGACGAGACCACAGGCTGGATCATGATGCTACACCTCATCGATTATCTGTTGGAAAACCCCAACGAACCCGAGGTGCAAACCGTGATGAACAACATCGACCTCTACATCGGACCCAACACCAACCCTGACGGCACTTATCACGGCGGCAACAACAATGTGAATGGTGCCACCCGTTACAACGCCAATGGCGTGGACATGAACCGCAACTATGCTGACCCCCACGGCAATGCTCACCCTGATGGAAACCCATACGCGACTGAAACCGAATGGTTTATGCAATTTGCCGATGAAAATGCTTTTGTCATGGGTGCCAACTACCACGGCGGTGCCGAGGTGATGAACTATCCATGGGACAACACCTATACCCTCCATGCCGACGATGCTTGGTATCAATACATCAGCCATGAATATGCCGACCTCACCCATGAGGTGAACCCGAATTACATGACCGACTACAACAACGGCATCACCAACGGCGCACAATGGTACATGATTGGTGGCGGTCGCCAGGATTACATGAACGGTTATGCCCAATGCCGCGAGGTGACCATCGAATGCTCCAACACGAAGCTGCCCAGCGGAAGCCAACTTCCTACCTTCTGGAACTACAACAAGAATTCCATCTTCGCCTTCATGACGGAATGCATTTATGGCATTCACGGCACCGTGACCGATGCAGCCAACGGACAAGCTCTCAATGCCACCATCACCATTACCAACCACGACGACCAATACTCCTTCGTAGAGAGCCACCTGCCCGTCGGCGACTACCACCGTCCCATCAAAGGCGGCACTTACGACGTGACCTACGCTTGCAGCGGCTATTACCCTCAGACGTTCACCATCACCGTATCTGACGGCGAGACCGTCATTCAAGACGTGCAACTCGAAGCCGGCGAAGGTGTCATCCCTGACTTAAGTGCCAACATGACTGATGTCTCCCTTGGTGGCAGCGTCAACTTTACAGACAACACCTGGGGTGCCAACTTGGTCAGTTGGGAATGGACTTTTGAGGGCGGCGAACCGGCCACCTCCAACGTTCAAAATCCCTCAGGCATCACTTACAACACCATTGGGCATTACGATGTGAGCTTAACCGTCACCAACAACGACGGCCTGACCGAGACCATCACCAAGCACAATTACATCAATGTGAGTGAGACGTACAACATGCAAAACGGCACCATCGAAACCTGCAATGCCATGTTCTACGACGATGGTGGTCCAAATGGCAACTATCACGACAGGAAAGATTACACAATGACTTTCCTGCCTAACACACCTGGCGGAATGCTTGAGGCCATCTTCGAAGAATTTGCATTAGAGACCAACTACGACTTCCTCTATATCTACGACGGTTCCTCCACCAATGCCCCGCAAATCGGCGAATACACAGGATTAGACTCACCTGATGTAGTGACTGCCACCAACTCCGAAGGCGCGTTGACTTTCCGTTTCTCCTCAGACTATGGTGTCAATGAAACCGGATGGAAAGCCATTGTGCATTGTGTTGGCGTTTACGACCCGCTTGAAATCGAGGTTTTTGCCGAACCGCAGACCATCATCGAAGGCGAAAGCACACAACTCAGCATGTATGCCACGGGCGGCACGGGAAGTTACACTTACCGTTGGGAACCTGCCGACATGGTTGTTGATCCCGACGCACAAATCACAAGCACCATACCGCTGACAAGCAACCAACTCTACACCGCGACCATTACCGATGCCGAGGGCAACACGATTAGTGCCACTATCGAGGTAACCGTTGTCCCCGAAGATGTTGCTGAAAACCAACTGGACAAGGTTCAAGTCTATCCCAACCCGAGCAAAGGATGCTTCACTATCGAAGTTGCAGAACCCATCCGTTTCGAACTTTACAACAGTATGGGACAACTCATCATCGCGGGCCAAAAAGACATGGGTCCCATTCAAATCCAGACCCAACAGGGGAAAGGCATCTACTTCCTCCACATCATCGGCGAAAGTGGAAGCAAGATTGAAAAAATCATCATCGAATAAGGTTTAAAATGAGGTATTTGCAGCATTTCTTGGTCATCCTTGCCGTGACGGTCTGCGGTAGCCTCACGGCCCAAGACGACCATAAGGACTTGGAGCAGCTGATGCGAAGCCGTGGAGAGTATTTCTTCACGCTTACGGTTCAGCAACCCACTGAAATCCAAGCCATCAGCGGCATTTGTTCCGTAGCCAACACCGACGGAAAGACCGTGGTCTGCTATGCCAACCAAAACCAGTACGAGATTTTGCTTTCAAAAGGTTATCAGCCCAAGCTGCAAACTCCACCTTCGATGCTCGAAACACCCATCATGTGGGACGGCAGTCACCGCGAGGCCTACGACTGGGACGCCTACCCGACTTACGGAGCCTACGAAAGCATGATGCAACAATTTGCCACCGAGCATCCCGAACGCTGTACCTATTTTGAACTCGGCACCTTGGCCAGCGGCCGAAAACTCATGTTTTGCCGCATCAACGATGGACATCCCGAAGGCAAGCCACGTTTCCTATACACTTCCACCATGCATGGTGACGAGACAACAGGCTACATGTTGATGCTCCACCTGATTGACGAGCTTTGCACCAGCAACGACGACCGTATCTTGAACTTGATCAACAACCTGGACATCTTCATTTGTCCCAACACCAATCCCGACGGCACCTACCATAACGGCAACGGTACCGTTTACGGTGCTCGTCGCAACAATGCCAATGATGTGGAACTCAACCGCCATTATCCTGACTTCGTCGCTGGTCCACATCCCGATGGTGACTGGTGTTATCAGGATGAGACCCTATGGCTTATGAATCTTGCGCAAGACTACAAGTTCACTATGGCTGCCAATTTCCACACGGGTTCCGAAGTGGTGAACTACCCTTGGGACAACCTCACCCAGCTTTCCGCCGACGACGCTTGGTGGGAGATGGTCAGCCGCGAATACGCCGACCTCGTCCATGAAGCCTGCCATGCGACTGACTCGACCTACATGACCAACTTCAATGATGGCATTGTGCGTGGTTGCAACTGGTACATGATTAGTGGTGGCCGTCAAGACTATATGAACTATTACCAGCAATGCCGTGAGGTCACTATTGAGCTTTCTCGCGTCTACACGCCAGATGCCACACTGATGCCCATGTATTGGAACTTCAACCACAACAGCTTGTTAAGCTATATGGAGCAGTGTCTCAACGGCATTCACGGCACCATCACCGATGCCGAAACTGGTGCGCCCATTGAGGCCACAGTGAGCATCGTGGGGCACGACCATCACGGCTCGGAAGTCAGTTCGCATTTACCTTCGGGCGACTACCATCGTCCTATTAAAGGTGGCACCTACAACGTCACCTATTCCGCTTACGGTTATGAACCACAGACATTTACCATTACTATTAGCGAAAACCAAGCCATAACGCAAGATGTGCAACTCTCACCCATCGCCGGCACTCCTCTGTTTGCCGATTTTGACATCGAGAGGGATTTGGTCACGGTAGGGTTGCCTGTCAGGTTCAACGACCTCAGCAAAGGCTTGCGCATTGTCAGTCGGGAATGGCATTTTGAAGGCGGCACTCCTTCCACCTCTACCGAACGCAATCCCGTCGTGGTATACGAAACGCCAGGTTTGTTCGATGTCACACTCACCGTCACCGATGCCAACGGACAAACCCATACCATCACCAAAAACGAGTTGATTGACGTCTACCATGCCATACCCATCCACAACGGCGACATGACCCTTCCCGACTGTCGGGGATTATTCCTCCCCTCTGGTGGTGACTGTGGGCATTATGGGGGTAATGAAAACTATAAACTGACATTACGTCCCGAAAGCAACGACAAATACATCAACGTCAACTTCCTTAAGTTCAAAACCCAGCCCAATGCCGATGTGCTTTCCATCTATGACGGTGCCAGCATAAACTGCCCACTCATCGGCAGTTTCTCAGGTTCAGAGCTTCCCGACAGCATCACGGCGACCAATCCCTTAGGTGCCTTGACTTTCACCTTCAGTTCCGACATGTACATCAACTTTTTCGGTTGGGTGGCCACGGTGACCTGTATCGGTGGAACAGTCATAAATGAAGAGGATATGGTAACCGCGAAAGCCTACCCTAACCCTTGCAAAAACAGCTTTACCATCGAGGTCAATAGTGTTACAGACTACGCACTTTACAACAGCCTCGGCCAGCAAGTGCTTTCAGGCAGGGTCAATGGCAAAGCAGAAATTGACACCAAAGGTCTGCCTCAAGGAATCTACATGCTGCATCTCAGCAATGGAAACGGCAGCCATGTCGAAAAACTCGTCATCGAAAAATAATAATGAAATCCTCTCGTTAATAACGCAAAAATGAGTAATTTTGCAGCCCGATGAAAAATAGACTTTTGATATTGGCAGTTTTGGGCCTTATAGCCTTCACCTCGTGCAACGACTTCAACCGCATGGTGAAAAGCACGGATAATGAGATGAAGTACGAGGTGGCCGTAGACTACTATGAACGAGGCGATTACAACCACGCCTTACAGTTGTTCGACCTATTGCAGGCCTCGTTCCGCAACACCCCAAAAGGCGAGTCCATCACATACAAAACCGCGCAGTGCTACTATTATCAGCAAGACTACGAAATTGCCGGATATTACTACAACCGTTTCGTACAAACCTACTCCTTCTCTAAAGATGCCGAGAAGGCGGCATACATGAATGCCTATTGCAGTTACTTGCTCTCCCCCGAGTCCGGATTGGACCAAACCAGCACACACACAGCCATCAAGCAGTTGAAGGGCTTCATGGAGAAATACCCCAATAGTGATAGTCTAGCTCGCGCCAACGAGCTTTTGACCGACCTCAACAACAAATTGGAAGAGAAAGACTATAACGTCTGCCGACTTTTCTATCGCATGGAGAATTATAGCGCGGCCATCACTTCTTTCGAGAACATGCTGAAGAAATACCCCAACACCACGCATCGTGAGGAAATCCTTTTCGACATGGCCAAGACTTATTATGACTATGCCGAAAACAGCATCACCGAGAAGCAGCGCGAGCGTTACGAGTCCTGCATCGAGCAGTGCAACACGCTTTCCTACCTCTATCCCGACAGCAAGTACCTGTCAGACGCACAAGGCATCGCCAACAAAGCAAGAAAGAAATTAGAAAACATAAAATAACCATGGATTTCAAGAAGATTAAGACCGAAACGACGGTGGTTACCCGTCAGAAAGATCAGTTCTACAAAGGTACAGGCAACATCTACGAAACCGTCGCCATCCTTTCCATCAGAGCGAATCAGATTGCCTCGGAAATGAAGGCTGAACTCAACGAGAAGATTGAATCTTTTGCCTCAGCCACCAACGACAGCCTCGAAGAAGTGTTTGAAAACAAGGAGCAAATCGAGATCGCCAAGTTCTACGAGCGCCTTCCCAAACCCACTTTGATTGCCATCCACGAATTTCTGAACGATCAGATTTATTTCCGTAATCCTGCCAAAGAGAACCAAGAGGC
>DAIOUZ010000085.1:12289-13339 GCA_036759285.1 Candidatus Limiplasma sp.
TGACAACGTGTTCGTCACCGCCGCGATATTTCACTAAAACACCGTTCTCAATTTAAAATTCCATAAAAAAACATCTTGATATTGACATTTCCGGAACGGCGTACTATAATAGGGGAAACAAACGTATGAGCAAACGTTCATATATTAACGGAGGGAGACGCCATGAAAAAGACTTTGACGACACTGTTGATCCTCCTCGGATGCCTTCTGAGCGCAAGCACCTTGCAATCGCAGGAGCTGCAATGCGAGGTCCGCGTCAATGCGAACAAGGTGGAAGGCAGCGACAAAACCATCTACCAGAACCTGCAAACCTCCCTTTATGAGTTTATCAACAACACCAAATTCACGGAAATCAACTTCAAGCAGGCCGAGAAAATCGAATGCTCGATGCTTGTGGATGTGAAAAGCAGAGAAGGTGAATATTTCTCGGCTGAAATCAATCTGGCGCTGCGCCGTCCCGTCTACAAGTCGAACTACAGCACACCTTTGTTCAACTACATCGACCGAAAGTTCACTTTCGAATACACTGACGGACAAGCTTTGGATTTCAACCCAAACACTTATATCTCCAACCTCACCAGCACCATCGGCTTCTATGTTTATGTTTTCTTAGGTCTGGACTTTGACTCGTTCTCCCCCAATGGCGGCGACCCGTTTTTTGCCATCGCCGAGACCATTGCCAATGCCGCGCCACAGGATCCAGGTTCTGAAAACGGTTGGAATTCGACTGGAAGACAAAACCGTTACGCCCTCATCAGCGAAATCAACAATGCCACCTACCAGCCCTTGCGCCAGTTCATCTACGACTATCACCGCCAGGGACTCGACGTGATGGCCGAAAAGCAGGAACAAGGCCGCGAAGCCATCCTCGGCGCCATCATGCAACTAAGAAACATCTACGAGCGCAACTCCATGAGCTATTTCCTGCAGCTCCTCATCGAAAGCAAGCGCGACGAAATCATCCAAGTCTTCTCACAAGGCGACATGAAAGTCAGGAACGAGGCCGCCAGCATCATGAAAGCCATTGACCCCTCGCAATCGTCGAGATAC
>DAIOUZ010000086.1:0-5290 GCA_036759285.1 Candidatus Limiplasma sp.
ACCCCCGACTCGTCGCGTTACTTCATCGCCGACCAGTACGAGGAACGCTTTGCCAAGGGCGAGCCGCAAGTGCAGCTTTCCAAGGAGTTCGTCCGCGAGTGGCTGATGGCCAACGGCTTCCAAGGCAAGGAAGGCCAACAAGTTCCCGAGATGACACCCGAATATGTCAACAGCGTTTCGGAGCGTTATATCGAGCTTTATGAAAAGGTGACGGGGCACAAGTTTGAGAAGGCTCCTGATTCGGAAGACTTACTCAAGAGGATTGAAACCAATGTGATGAATTACTTGAAGCTATAAATTTTAGCCTCTCAAAACGACAAAAGCCGCTTTCACACATGTGAGGCGGCCTTTGTCATTTTTAAAAGAAAACTTATTTCTTCACGAACTTCTGAAAAGATACACTGCCATCAGATTGGGTGGTTTTCAGTAGATAACAACCTTGTTCTAAACCACTCACGTTAATGGTTCTAGATTCGTTGGAGGACAGCACCAACTTGCCATCCAAAGTGAAAACCTCTACTTGTTGCAAGTCTTCAATAGTTAGGTGCAACATTTCATGAACAGGATTGGGCCAAACACACATTTGGTTTTCACTGTTTTCGCCAACAGCTGTGATCTCCGAATAGTGAAATATCCTTGTAGTAAGATTCTCATCGAGGTCCATTGTTTCATAACGCAGAATCTTATGGGCCGGCGTAAAGACTTTACCCAAGAAGGTATTGTCCCAATAGGTCAAAATTCCGGCAATGTGGTTGGTGCTAATGGCAGAATCGTAATCAAGGAAATGGGTAGTCATGGATTCCCACAGCCCACTGCTGATATTGTAATTGTCATAATAGGTATAAAACTGAACATCTCGTGTCGGACAATAATCTATTATCGCCATTCCAGTCTCAATCAGCAATCCGTCAATTGGGGTCAGTTTGGTTTCAGTGGTCAAGTATCCTTCATCGTCATAATCGTATAGCGTCTGGGCGACCACTTCGTATTCCCCACGAGTGGTGGTTTTTTCAACACAAAGTCCATCCTCGTTGTAATAGTATTCCGTGACTTCGTACAGCCAAGAATCGCCCGAGCTGTAATATAGATAATGTTTCATCCTGATTAACAAACTGTCTTCCCTATAAATATACTCATTCCTATAACTTTCGGTCCATTCATTGTTCTCGTTCATGCTAAAACCTTTGTTCGTCAACAAGTTACCTTCTACATCGTACTCGTAAGTGTATTTATAGACTCCTATGAGTTCATCATAGTTTTTCATGGTACGAATCCGTTGGGCAATCAAACCTTGCTCATTGTAAGTGTTTTCATAGAGGTTGTAAACACCTGTCATTTCTATATATTCATCCCTAACGACACGATTTTCATCATCGTAAGCGAAATTATGGGTTGAAAACACCTCTTCTTGCCCATAATCATCATATACGAACTTGATTTGGGTACAATTGAACCTGTCATCGTATTGCAATCGCTCAACGACAGAGCCATAGCACACGCTATCTAATTTTTGAATGAAATTGTTGGCATTTTGCGCCTTTGCCGACATCATACAGCAGATGGAAGCAACTAATAATAATACTTTTTTCATGGTGGTTTATTTAAATGATTAGGTTGATAAAATATGTATTTTCAAAACAGTCTTATATGGGAATCTTCTTTATGTATTCTTTTGTAGAGCCACACTCTTGATACTATGGAAAAAGCGTGAAACTTTTTGCATTACCTCTCATTGTGGTTTTCTGGACGACCATATTAGCAGATAAATACAAAAAGTCCACGCCTGTTGGCGCGAACTTAAAGCACTTATTCTCGCTAATAGTATGAAAGTGTCCAGTTTTCAATGAAGAGAACAAGAGCATAAAGCTCAGGGGGTTAAATATGTTAGTGGTTAATTGTTTCTTTTGTTTTTTTAATTTGTTGGTTATACTAATTTGTTACATTTATTCTTCAGTTTGCCTCTGGCCATTCGTCATCACAACAAAGTTCCAAGTTTCCGAAATAAAGGGCATTTAACGGGAAACTTAAATCGGCATGCTTCCCCCAAATGAGGTTACCATTGCGCAGCCAAAACTTCTTAAACTCCGATACCTTTTTGTACTTATTGTATTGGGGATGAGGATGCTGTTCAAAAAAACCACTGAAATCAATGATTTGTGTGCTGCCGTCACTAAACAACAACGACAACATCAAACCATCCACATATTCCACATTATCAATACTAATCTGCTTCATTTCAACTTGGTTTTCCACCTGCAAAATTAGCAAAAATCCTAAATGAAGGTTGTTTTCACTTCAATTTTTACAAAAGCGGCACCTCAATCCAACGCCCGTCCTTAAAGTTGACCACACTGCGATACCCCGCTCTCTTCAAAGCTTCCTCAGCAGCAGCAAATTCAAGGGTGATTTCACTGAAATGGTGGGCGTCAGCGGAGATGATGGCAGGGATATGCAGTTTGCAGGCCTCCTCCATCAGCCAAGGCGAGGGATAGAAGCCGTTGTAGCGTTTCTTGTAGATGCCGCGTGTGTTGATTTCCATTACCAAGCCTTTCTCGCGGATGAGGTCGAGGGTTTCCATGGCCAGCTTGCGGTACCATGGCTCATCCTCATGGAAATACCTGTCGCGGTTGTGCATCTTGATTTTGTCGAAGTGGGCGATGATGTCAAACGGCTCGTTTTCAATCATTTCGTTCGATTGTTCGTAGAATCGGCGCACAGCGCGACGGATGTCGCCATCGAAGAACTTTTGCAGGCCTTCATCGTAAACTTCCCATTTCGGGCCGTCGATGAACCAGATTTCATCGGCTGAGATGGTCGGCGTTTCGACAGGCTCAACGACCTTATCTCTTGCAGGTCCCTGAGCTTGTCGAAGGGCCGGATCAACAACCAAATGCACCCCACCAATCAGATAATCAAGGTGATACTTCTCTTTTGTCACGGCAAAAGGTTCTGAAACGCCAGTTAGATAGTCTGCTTCCAAGCCGCAATAAATATCGATTTTGCCCTTGAATTCCTCTTTCAGTTGGGCGATTTCGGCCACATAATGTGGCATGTCAGCCTCCTTGACGGAAAAATTGTTGTCGAAAGGCAACGGGCTATGCTCCGAAAAGCCCAAGGTCGTCAAGCCTTGACGCACAGCCTCTTCCACGATTTCACAGGGCTGTGATTTGCCGTCGGAATAAATGCTATGGGTATGTAGGTTATAGTTTTGCATGATTACTCTTTTTCGGTTTTATGTAGAAAGAATTATGCAAAAATACGGCTTTTTGCAAAAAAATCTTCTTTACTTGTAACTTTTCCGTGATTTCTCCGTATTACTATTGAAATCCAAATTCAATCAACAATGAAAACACAAATCTTAAACAGAGCTTTGATGCTGATGGCTTTATGCCTCGTTGCCTTTGGTTGCAACGCCCAAAAAATCGACAACTCCACCGTGAAAAACATCGACTTGAACCGCTATGCCGGCGAATGGTACGAGATTGCCCGTTTTGACCACCGTTTTGAACGTAACCTTGACTATTGCAAAGCTATCTACGTGCTGTGTTGTGACAACCGAATCAATGTTTTAAATACAGGTCAGAAAAATGGCCAATTCAAGTCTTCATCAGGGAAAGCCAAGACAACCAAAGAGCCCGGCCGTCTGCGCGTTTCCTTCTTTGGGCCTTTCTATTCTGATTACCGCGTCATGATGCTTGACCCTGATTATCAGTATGCCCTCGTAGGCAGCAAAAGCGCAAAGTACCTTTGGATCCTTTCTCGCACACCGAAACTGGACGAGAACGTAAAGCAAGCCATCCTTGCAGAAGCCACACGCCGAGGCTACGATGTCAGTAAGCTTATTTGGGTAAAGCAATAAATGGTTTGTAGGGCTGTCATACTATGGCAGCCGCACGATGAATTTCCGAAGCGGTTGCCACGGTGTGACAACCCTACACGGTGGAAACCACTTTATAAACCTTGTCTCCGCGCCGCACCAACGACTTCACAGGAATGGAACAATACTCGCCCTTGACGGTCTGCTCAACAGAACCCAAATCCACGCGGATTTCGGTGAGGGTGTCCTCGTAAACGCCTGTCGTCGGGCCGATAATCATGATTTGTTCGCCAAGTTTCAGGTCGTGGCTATCCATGCGGATTTCAGCAACGCCTAATTTGCTGTAATAGTTGGTAATCAGGCCGATATACTCTTTGCTTTGGGTGGCGTGCGAGCCGTATTGCTTCGACCATTCAAAGGTGCGGCGACCCAAATAATAGCCATCCCAAAAACCACGATTATAAACGCTCTTCAACCGTTCCATCCAAGCATCGATTTTCTCTTGCGTGAAGGTACCCTCCTGAATGGCTTTCACCGCTTCGCTGTAGACCGACACCGTCAGCTTGGTGTACTCCGGCGAGCGGCCACGGCCTTCGATTTTCAGCACTTCCACACCGGCATCCAAGACTCTGTCAAGGAACGGTAGCGTGCAGAGGTCTTTGGGGGACATGATGTATTCATTGTCAAGGGCAAGCTCATAGCCTTCTTCGCGTTCACGCACATCGTAGCCGCGACGACAAAGTTGCAGGCAGGCACCACGATTGGAAGAGGAATTGAAAATGTCTTGGCTGAGGTTACACTTGCCCGAGATGGCCATGCACAAGGCACCATGGCAGAACACCTCGATGCGCACCAAGTCGCCATGAGGTCCACGAATCTGCTGGCGTTCAATCTCTTGAGTGATGTGCTTCACTTGGTCTATGTTGAGCTCGCGGGCTGTCACCATCACATCGGCGAATTGGGAGTAATACTTCACTGCTTCAAGGTTGGTGATGTTACACTGCGTGGACATGTGCACCTCAACACCAATTTGGCGGGCATATTGGATCACGCTTTGGTCGGAGGCGATGATGGCCGAGATGCCGTTGGCCTTGATAGCATCCAAGAGTTGGTGCATCTCCTCCATTTCCTCGTCATAGATGACCGTATTCACTGTGACATAACTCTTTACGCCATTGGCATTGCAAATCTCTGCCAGTTGGCGCAAGTCGTCCAAAGTAAAATTCTTCGCCGAGCGCGAGCGCATATTGAGTTTGCCGATACCGAAATAAACGCTTCCAGCGCCAGCTTGTATGGCGGCTGACAGGGCTTCGTAGGAACCCACAGGGGCCATGATTTCGATGTGGTTTTTCATCTTCAGTTCTTTAGGACGGCCCTTCGACGGGCTCAGGGACCTGCAAAAGCTAAGGTCGTTGAGCCTGTCGAAACGCCGACCCAATGAAAAAAGCAAAAACAATGGCAGATAAACAAAAA
>DAIOUZ010000086.1:5300-9822 GCA_036759285.1 Candidatus Limiplasma sp.
AATACCGTCATAGACGCCGTGGTCTTACCAGCCCCGTTACAGCCTGATATGATATACAGGTTAGGCATGAAATAAAAAACTCTCTCTCGTTTTCAAAAAAGTCGGGATGACAAGATTCGAACTTGCGGCCTCTTCGTCCCGAACGAAGCGCGCTACCGGGCTGCGCTACATCCCGAACCGTTTTGCGCTGCAAAATTACATATTTTTTTGATACGATATATAAAAATCAAGTTAGTTTTTATCTTTTTCAAAAAACAATATTGTTTAGGAAGCCCATGTCATTCCGAAATCGACCGCCTATAGATTCCAATCACACTTCCCCTCCAAGGAATGACATAGGCGGTCGATTTCAAGGAATCTATGGGCTGACGATTTATAAGCTAATAATTCCCAAATGCTCCAAAAGAATCTTCAAACCTATGAGAATCAAGATAATACCACCTATAATACCTGCCGATTTCTCATATTTCGAACCAAACACATGGCCAATCTTCACACCCAAAACGGAGAACAAGAACGTGGTGATGCCGATGATAACCACTGATGACCACAGCTTCACCTGAATACAAGCGAACGAAACACCTACCGCCAAGGCATCGATGCTGGTGGCGATGGCCAAAAAGAACATGGTCTTTAAATCGAGGGAATTGCTTTCTTTATCCTCTTCCTTTTCATCCAAAACGGCCTCACGAATCATGTTGGCACCCACCAAAAAGAGTAATCCGAAGGCAATCCAATGCGCGTAAGAATCGATAAAGTCCTCAAATTGGGCACCCAAAAAATACCCAATAACAGGCATCAAGACCTGGAATCCACCAAACCATAGGGCACAAATTACGGCCATGCGCCATGAGAATTTCTTGGTAGTCAAGCCTTTACAAATAGAGACCGAGAAGGCATCCATGGAAAGGCCAACGGCAATCAATAGTAGTTCGAGGAAGGACATTTCAATTGATTTATGGCGCAAAAATAGGATTATTTTTGGCTGTAATAGAAAAAACCATACTTTTGCAACCATTAAAACTGTCACAAACATGAAAAGGACCTTACTAGTAATGCTCGCCCTGCTGTTGGCTGCGGGCAGCTTCGCACAAGACAAACCAAAGAAAGCAAAAAAAGAGAAAACTTACAACGAAAAAGGCGAAATCATCAAGAAAGGCTGGAACTTCGGTCCCCTACCCGTAGTAGGCTATGATGCCGATTTAGGTTTCCAATACGGTGTGACCTGCGACATCTTCAACTTCGGTGATGGTTCTCGTTATCCCCGATACAACTACAAATTCAACGTGGAAGCCTCGCGCTACACCAAAGGCTCAGGCGTGTTCCGCTTCTATAGCGACATGCCGTATGTCGTGAAAGACACAAAACTCTTCTTCGATGTGACCTATTTCTACGCCAAGAAATACGAGTTCTTCGGCTTCAATGGCTATTTTGCCAATCCATTCGACCCTTATGCAGACATTGAAGGGGTCAAAAGCGGCTATCACTTCCTTAACCGCAACCAATTCCGCTTTGTAGGAAGTATGCAGAGACCTTTCTTTAGCGTACCGAACCTCTATTGGACGGCAGGTTTGGCTTTCTACAGCACCAAGACCTCTTCTCTTGATACCATCAAAATGCCGGACTACGCTGGTCAAGCTACTTTGTACGAAAATTATGTGCGCGGAGGTGCAATATTCAACAGTGAGGTTAATGGCGGCATTACCACCCAACTCCGTCTCGGCATGATTTACGACAGCCGCGACCACAATAGCGACCCCACGAGAGGTATCTATGCTGAGGGAACACTTGTCGGAGCCACTGATATTTCCAAGAACAACCTTTCCTTCACTTTCCTTTGGAGACACTATATTCCCATTTATAAAGACAAACTGACCTTCGCCTATCGCATTGGTGCCCAAAACCGTATTGTAGGCAGGACGCCTTGGTATATGATTAACAATCTAAATACCATGTTTTTCCAAAAGATGTACACCGAAGGTTTAGGAGGCAGCACGACCTTGCGTGGTGTGGACCGCAACAGTGTCATTGGTGAAGGTTTTGCTTTTGCCAACTTGGAGTTGCGTTGGCGTATCGTAGGTTTCCAGTTTATCAACCAGAACTGGCTAGTGGCCTTGAATCCTTTTTTCGACGCAGGCTTGGTAACACAGAAATACAATGAAGAATGGATGATTCGTCCTGACAATATGATTTTTGAACCGCCTATTCCCAAGTTATGCAGTGGTGAAAAAGAAAGACTTCATACTAGTGCAGGCTGCGGTCTCAAGCTCATCATGAACCGCAACCTTGTTGTCTCGGTCGACATGGGCAAGGCCCTCGACAAACGCGATGGCGAGAAGTTGAAGACGTTTATCGGATTCAATTATATCTTCTAAAATGACGTAGGGCTGTCACACCGTGGCAGCCGCAGGGTAAATCTGACTGCGGCTGCCATGATATGACAGCCCTACATTTGTCATTTTACGAATTCATTATTTCGCTTTGCCTTGGTTGGCAACGGCCGCCATCAGCGCGGCCACCTTTTCAGGATCACCGAGGAAGAAGTCCTTCTGGAGCTTCATGTTGTCGTCGAACTCGAAGACATACGGAATGCCCGTCGGAATGTTGAAGGCAATGATTTCGTCGTTGCTCATGCCTTTCAGCACCTTCACCACGCCACGCAAGCTATTGCCGTGGGCCACCACCAACACCTGGTCGTGGGTCTCAAAGGCCTTCATGATGTTGTTTTCATAGTAAGGCATCACACGCTCGATGGTATCACAGAGGGCTTCGGTGAGCGGAATTTGCTCATCGGTGAGCTCGGCATAACGCGGGTCCATGCGGGGGCTCTTGGGGTCGTTCATGTCCAACGCAGGCGGACGCACGTCGAAGGCACGACGCCACAGGCGCACCTGCTCATCGCCATATTTCTCAGCAGTCATCTTCTTGTCGAGGCCTTGCAGTTGGCCGTATGACTTTTCGTTGAGCCGCCATGATTTGTAGACTGGCAGCCAGTCCATGTCCATGGCTTCGAGGGCGAGGTTCAAAGTCTTGATGGCACGCTTCAGATAAGAGGTGAAGCAGATTTCAGGCTTGTAGCCGTTCTCTTTCAGCGTTTTACCAGCTTCGATGGCTTCTTGGACGCCTTTTTCCGAAAGGTCCACATTGGTCCACCCCGTGAAGAGGTTCAATTTGTTCCATTCACTTTCTCCGTGACGGATGAGGATGAGTTTTTTCATATTGATAAAGGTTTTAATTGTTGTTGATTTCTTTTCTAGGTCTATGTCGTTTCGGTTGTTCTTCTTGGACTTCCGTTTCTTCAGAAGCATCCGTTGACGGCTCCGTCGGCGTTTCCGTTGGTGCGACCTCGACTTGAGGCATCTCGGCTTCAACACGTCTGAAGATGTCGTCCTTGTCTTTGGGACGGGCATCATCATGCCATTTGAAGCCTTGCAGATATCGGTTGCTTTCCGTAAGATCGTCTTCGGGATACATGGTTTCCGAGATACCTTTGAAGCCTTTTATCTTGGAGACCCCGCTATTTTTCATCTCTATAACCATGGTCTCCGACTTCGACACATCGATGCCGATAAGCCCTCCGTCATCGTCGCGAATCCAATAGATAGTCTCAGTATTGTCGCCGTCCACGCTGACATGATGAATATCACCATCCTTGAAAAACGAGGTGATGTCCCTGCCTTTGATTTGGTTGAAGCCCTCTATTGTGTCTTGCGAGATGATGAAAGCATTGCCTTTTTGCAGCACCCATTCTACCGTACTTTCCTTGATTCTGATGTCGATATCCGTGCCCGTCATTTGGCTATCTTCGGCCCAAAGGATAGGTGCCACACGCATCCTAATGGTGGAATCTGACATCAAATAAGTCAAGGTGTCGCATTTGCCTTGCAGGTCCGACTTAAAGAAGCGTACATGGCGACGAGCAATAAGTTTTTTGGCCTCTTCTTCCTGCTTGTCGAAATACAAAAACAAGGTGTCGCCATGGATATAAAGCGAGTCGCCCCCATCGTAGCTGATGGCATAGGCACTGTCGGTAGCAAAACTGAGTCCTTGGTCTTCCCACATCTCCACATAATCGCCACGCATGACGACCTTGTACGAAGTGTCAATCATATCAACCTGACTATAGGCCTGAGCCAAGCCCAAATTGCGGTCATAGAAAATGGAATCTGACCACAACAATTGTGTTTCATTATGCAAAAATGGTCGCCGGTCAAGATACACACAATCCTCATTCACAAGATAATAGCCATGTTTTCCTTCCATGACGTTCTCCTTGTTGATAATTGTTGTCGGCCCTTCAAACCACATCTTCTCAATACCTGTGTTATAAAACAAGGTATCGGTGTACATCTGATACTTAGGACTGTATACCTCCACATTCTCAAAAAACGAGAATTCCTTGAGTCGGTCGCGGTAATAGCCGTAATGGCTTTTCAGGGTTTTGTCGCCGCGTATCGTGATAGCACTGTCGGGATAACAAGCCAGATGCAAGTTACGGTCATAGGTGAGGTATTCGGTGTAA
>DAIOUZ010000086.1:9832-13221 GCA_036759285.1 Candidatus Limiplasma sp.
GGAGTCGTCGCGCAGGTGCACATTGTCGTGGAACTCTGCAAAACGCGTGTTGCCGTCATAATCCAACAAATCACTGAAAATCTCAACGCTATCATTGACAATAATGTGCACATTCTGGAAAGCATTGAAACTGTTGGTTTTCTGATAGAAATAGGCCGAATCACAGAAGAAATAAGCCGAATCGTGGCGCATCTTCACATGGCCAATCAAGCGCTGCATGTCGCCCATGCTCTTTGAAAAAGTGGCAACGTCGTAATGCTCGATATGGATGCGGGTCTTCTTGCGTTGCACAGTGTCTTGCTCCTGAGCCACAACGATTTGCGACAACAGGAGGAAAAAAAACGCTATGAGCAACAACTTAGCTTTCATCACTTCTATTAATGCCGCAAAATTAAGATTATTATACGAATTGGGAGAGGAAAACGAAAAAACATCTATTTTTGACACGATATTATAAGACACGCTTCGCGTCACTGCGAGGAACGAAGCAGTCCAGAAAACGAACCTCTAGATTGCTTCGTCGTTCCTCCTCGCAATGACGCAAAGCGATAACAAAACTAACGCATTATGACCATAAAAGAAGCCCAAACCGCCGTTGACGAATGGATTAAGACTTACGGCGTGCGTTATTTCAGCGAGTTGACCAACATGGCCCTGCTGACCGAAGAAGTCGGTGAGTTGGCCCGCATCATCGCCCGCACCTATGGCGACCAATCGTTCAAAGAATCGGACAAAAACCGAAATATGGCCGACGAGATGGCTGATATCCTCTGGGTGCTACTCTGCCTAGCCAACCAAACCGGTGTTGACCTCACCGAGGCCTTCGCCAAAAACATGGAGAAGAAAACCATGCGCGACCGAGAGCGGCATATCCACAATGAGAAACTACTTTCTTAAACAAAAGTGTTGATAATCCGATATTTTGTTGAGATATGGCACTTTGGAGGTGTTATTGTCGGAACAAATTGGCCATGACAGCCACAAACAAAGCGGCTGCCACGGTGTGATAGCCCTACACCATCCTGCCCGAGCCTGTAAGGCTGTCGTACCACGGCTGCCACATCATTCATTTGCAGATTGCAAATGCTGATATTCAGGTCTTTTGAATTGAAAATCCGGAAGGACAAGAGACTATTGAAACAAGGGCACTAACCAGTTTTGAACAAAGTTTTGTGCTATTGGATGGTTTGGGTCAAGCACATGTTTGGTAATCGACAAGCCTATCGGACAACCAGGTTCTTCTTGCCATGCCAAATAGGTATGTATTTTGGCCTTGGAATGGTGTATCAATGGATACAAGTTGTTTCCTGCCCCTTCAATTCGTTGTAATTCATCTTCAGCTTCCATCAAAAGAGCATCATCAGTGGAAGCCAATGAGAGAGCAAAATCCTCCACCATTCCCAAGTGAATATTGTCAGGCATAAGCCACAATCCCAATTTGGGATAATCTGGTTGGGATGATGAACAAATCAACCCTGAAAGTTGTAATTCATCAGGAATGTCAAATCCGTATGGTTTCACAATGGACCGAATCTGGTTCAAACGCGCTTTTATATCGTTATCTGCATCAACAATGATTCCAATCGTCTTCACATTGGTCGGATTGGTCAACATCATGGACAAAATTTCCATCAGCTTATCAATGCCATCACAATCCCTCACATTGAAATTTTCTGCAACATGATAATGCTCACACAACGCCCAAACTATATGTTGGTCTGTCTTACCCTCAACCAAGAGTTTTTGTGGAAGATCTTGCATTTTATCCATACTCATCACCTTAATTCAATTGATTCGTTCATGGCGAAAATGAGTTTTTCAGGCTCCTCGTACAATTGTGCTTTCAATCCATTTGCACCCATATCCAACCTGATGGCAAGACCGTCCTCACTCATAGATGAATGGGCAAAACTTTTAATGCAATCATTACTATGCGTGGTAACAAACACTTGAACATCCAGATTTTTGGCCAATTCAAAGATAATATCCCACAATTTGGACTGCACCGAATAATGTAAGCCATTTTCAAATTCATCCAACAAGAAAATTCCGCCTTTGCAGTTAATCAACGATAATATAATAGTCAATATTCTATTAATGCCATCGCCCATAGAACCCAATCTAACACGACTATTCTCTCCTTCCAATAACACAAATGGTATAAAACCTTGTTCAGAACCTGTACTGTCAGAAGTCAGGATATTGAAACGCTTAATTCGCGGTTCAATGATTTGCAAAGCCTTGATGACATAATCCTCACTTTCAGACATGGAAACTGCCGACCACAACTTATAGATGCTGGCTCCTTGATTACCATTACTTGAAATATACCTAAATGGAACATTAATAGGCATTCTTTTAGAATCAAGCAAACCAAATTCATTAAACCCATGTTCATTCAAATTGAGTACAAATTCCAATTGTTTGGAATGGTTTGCCATTTGAATGCCCAAACTTTGGCTGGCAACGTTTTCCTCTTGTGGGGCATCTACAGGAGCCACAATACGAATTGTCTTTCCCAATTTTGACAAATTGGTTCTAACCCAACTTACCCGAACCAGTTTTATTGTAACAGCATTTTCTTCATTTTCTCCTACTTGAATTCCATCTGTTTCAAGAATAGATCTCTTGTAATCTCTAACTAAAGGCAGAAAAGCATTCAATTCATCTTCAATGGTAATAGAATCCATAGTATCGAAAGCACTCAAGTCCTCCCCTCTCATTTTTAGAATTTCATAAAGCTGACTCAAGCCTCCATTGGATGCATAAATCGACAACGCCTCCAATAAAGTGGATTTCCCGACATTGTTCTTCCCCCAAGCCAGATTCACTCGCCCGAGTTTTGGTATCAACAAATGCCTAATGTTCTTATAATTATTAATCAATAAAGAATTCAACATTTTTCCTATAGTTGTTTTCGGGGCAAAAATACAAATTATTTCCAAATCAAATAATTGTTGAAGTAAAAGTCGATAAAACGCACCACGTATTTATAATCGACTGCCATGGTGCGACAGCACTACGCCTTCCTACCTGGACTGTAGGGCTTGTCCTACCACTGCAGCCGAATGATTCATTCGCGCATTGCAAATGCTGATATTTTGGCCTTCCGAATTGTAAATTCGGAAGAACGGGAGGACGGGGAAAAGGAAAAAAAAGCCACCCTTTTGCTCCATTATAGAGTCTTTAGATGGCTTTGGAAATTACTTGAATGGTAAGCTCTGCTTTGCTTAGGGTTTATTCCGCATTGCAGACAAGACGGACAGATAACCCTTCGTACCGATTATTACGAGATAGGAACGAAGTATAATTATATATATCGCTAAATGTTATATTAGGGATAGTCGTATATTATTAAAGAAAATCTAATACATTGATTGTCAATTGGA
>DAIOUZ010000087.1:0-358 GCA_036759285.1 Candidatus Limiplasma sp.
GACGGCCCTTCGACAAGCTCAGGGACCTGCAAAATTCAAGGTCGTTGAGCCTGTCGAAACGCCGGCACAATCTTTAAATCTTAAATATTGAATTTTGAATAAAATCGGAACATACGAATTCATGGCAGAGCCGTTCCACTGCGACTTTTCGGGACGGATGTTTTTGGGACATTTGGGCAATCAGATGCTTAATGCCGCCGACTTTCATTCCACCGACCGTGGCTTTGGCATGAAATACCTGATGACTATCAAGCGCTCGTGGGTGCTGTCGCGTCTGGCCATTGAGGTGACGGAGATGCCTTCACAATACGAACACTTCACCATCGAAACTTGGGTGGAGAGTGCAATGCGGTTCTTT
>DAIOUZ010000087.1:368-12322 GCA_036759285.1 Candidatus Limiplasma sp.
GGGTCGTGTTTACGGTTATGGGCGCTCCATCTGGGCCATGATTGACACGGAGACGCGCCAACCTACCGACATCTATTCCATCGATGATGGTGCCATCAAAAAATGGATTGAAACCGACAAGCCGTGTCCCATCGAGAAAGGCAGTCGCGTGAAGATGTCGGAAAACACCACGTTGGTCAAGACGATTGACATCAATTACAATGACATCGATATCAACGGACATGTCAACTCGGTGAAATACATCGAGCATGTGCTGGACCTGTGGGACATTGCTTGGTATTGTGAGCATAACCTCAAACGTTTCGAGATTGCCTACGTTGCCGAAGCACATCAGGGTGACAGATTGAGTTTTTATCGTGAGCAAACGGCTGAGAATGAGTATTGTATCCGTCTGGTGAAGACCGAACAAGAGACTCAAACGGAGGTGGAAGTTTGCCGTTGCAAGACTGTTTTTGAAAAATTTTGAGTTGTAGGAGATGAAGATGAATTTTGCTAAGAGATTGTTATTCATATTGTTGTGTCTGATGCCGATGCTCTCGTGGGCGCAGCTGATGTCGTGTCGAGGTTTCCTAGAAGATGGGTACGACTTTTGGCTTTATTTGCCCGAGGATTATGAGGCATCAGTCAAGAAGCCGGTGGTGCTGTTCCTACATGGTCGTAGCCTTTCTGGCGAGGATTTGGATATGGTACGCCAATATGGTTGCATCAACGCCTTGCAAAGGGGGCGCGACATTGATGCGATTGTTATTGCCCCTCAGGCTCAAACGGCCTGGGACCCGAGCAAGTTGATGGACTTGTATGAGTGGGTGAAGAAATATTATAAGGTGGACACGAACCGGTTTTATGTGTTAGGTATGAGTATGGGCGGCTACGGGACCTTGGACTTTGTGGCCACTTATCCTGACAAGGTTGCCGCGGCAATGGCGATGTGTGGCGGTGCCACCGTGAAGTCGTTGTGTGGATTGACAGAGGTTCCACTATGGATCATTCACGGTACTGCCGACAGGGATGTCCCCGTCGGTTGCTCGGAACGGGTGGTCGATTCCATGAACGTGTGCGGTAATACCAGCCGACTGATTTTTGACAAACTCAACAAGGTGAATCATACAAAGCTCGCCCGGGTTTTCTATCTGGAGCAGACCTATGATTGGCTGTTTTCCCATTCTTTGACTGATTCCTCGCGTTTGGTGAACAGGAATTACACCATGTCGAATGAGTTATTGAATTCGGCTTACGATGATCTTGAAAACAAGTCTGACATAAAAATCGTTGAGTTGCACAATCCGCCGAAGGGAAAGGATGTCAAGTATCATGTGGTCAAGAAAGGTGACACCTTGAGCTCCATTGCGGTGGAAAACAACACTACGGTGTCGATCTTGTGTAAGCTCAATAAAATCAAGAAAGACACGAAGCTTTGGGTGGGTAGAAAGATTCGGGTGAAATAAGTGGCTTAATTAATCATCCAAGCGATACCGCAACCAATCGAGTAGCACTTTCCGTGACTCATCAGGTCGAGATCGCCTTCAATGTCTAGTTGCACTCGTCGCGAGGCCAGCCAAGTGAAGCCAAACGAAGTCAGATATTGGTTTCCCTCAGGATGGAAGTAATTGTTGCTCTCCAAAAAAGCATCAAGTCTGTCGGTGAGTGAAAACCAAGCACCGAGGGCGAGAAATGTCGTTGGTGTGGCACTTTCCCCATCCCATTCCAAACCTGCGTTATACCAAAGGGTAAGCCATTCAGTTGGAGACTGATCTAGCAAAAGGTACAGCCTTGGCGCAAGGTGGGAGGGAAGCAGGTCTTTCGTCCCGATATGTGATGAACTGAACTCGGCCAACACGCCGACTGAGGGGATGAGACCTCCTCCTCCATCAAAGCATTTGATTTTCGTTCCGAAGAGCATCGGTGAAAAACCCATTTCGTTGAAATTCCAGCCTTGACCATCGTTGGTCATCTGAAGGCCAGTGCCAACATAGACTTCGGTATTTTTGAAGAGGCCATAACGCAGTATGGAACTGTTGAGACTCAATGTTTTGGAGCCGTCATCCGATGCCTCAAAAAGGAATCCGTTTTCCCATGCGAGTTTGTGATGCTCCAACACCTCGGCACCCCAAGTGTATCCTGGGCGGGCGGTTACGTACTCGGGTAGTTCCGTTTCCTGAGCGTGGCAAATGCTGACCAATGCCAAAAAGACGAACAAAAACCTTACTTTCATTTTCTGAATTGTTGATGCTGCAAAATTATCTTTTTTTTGCGTTCAATGGTGCACTTGACTAAAATAGACGAGAATTTGAAAGCGAATCCGTTTTTTTTGTATTTTTGCCTCTTTATGAACATATAGTCTTATATTTTAAATCATTGAATTTTAAATCTTTAAATATCGAATCTTATGAGAAGCAAAATCGTAGCAGGAAACTGGAAAATGAACCTCACTTTTGAAGAGGCTGAAACTTTGGTCGATGATATCCTTGACCGCCTTGACGAAAAGGATGACCTGAATTGCGAAGTCATCATTTGTCCGCCGTTCCCTTATCTTGAGATGCTGACGGATTATGAGTTCGACGAACAGCGTTTCAACGTGGGCGCACAAAATTGCAGCGCTTACGATAAGGGTGCCTACACGGGCGAGGTGTCAGCCAAGATGCTGAAATCCATCGATGTGGATTATTGCATCGTGGGTCACAGCGAACGTAGGAAATACTTTGGCGAGACCAACGAAATCCTTGCTGAGAAGATTAACCGACTGATTGAGAACAATATGTCACCTATCTATTGCGTGGGCGAGGTGCTCGAAGAACGTGAAGCTGGCCGCCATTTTGACGTTGTCAAGGAGCAACTGGAGAAAGGTCTGTTCCACTTGGATGGCGATGCCATTTACGACACCATCATTGCCTACGAACCCGTTTGGGCCATTGGTACAGGCAAGACCGCCACGCCCGAGCAGGCACAGGAGATGCATGCCTACATCCGTTCGCTGATTAAGGAACACTATGACGAGGCTACGGCTGACGACATCCGCATCCTTTATGGTGGCAGTTGTAATGCCAAGAACGCTACCGAGTTGTTCTCGCAACCCGATGTCGATGGTGGTCTCATCGGTGGCGCTTCGCTTAAGGCGGACGACTTTGTCTCCATTTGCGACCAGGCCTCACACATCGGCGAAGAATGAAGACATTTGAATACACATTTACCGCGCCGTCATCCGATATCCAACATGATATGCTGACCACGATGTTGGCTGCCATCGGTTTCGACTCCTTCATGGATGAGGATCGATGCCTAAAGGCCTATTGCTCAGCCGATAATCGTGATGACATCGCGGTGGAAAACCTGTTGTCGGATCCGACGTTCTTTGACATTCATCTACTGAAAGTGGAGGAGATGCCCGACAAGGACTGGAACGAGCTTTGGGAAGCTTCCTATCAGCCAGTGGTGGTCAACGAGCGCTGCCGTGTGCGTGCACCGTTCCACGAGCCTGACCTGAGTTTTGAGTTCGACTTGGTCATTGAGCCCAAGATGTCGTTTGGTACGGCCAACCACGAGACAACGGCGCAAATCATTCAACTGATGTTGGAGACCGATTTTAAGGGGAAGGAGGTACTCGACATGGGTAGTGGCACTGCCGTGTTGGCCATTCTCGCTAAGAAATTGGGCGCGGCGCGCACCGTGGCCATCGACAACGACGAATGGGCCTATCGTAATGCCTTCACTAACATTGAGTTGAACGGCATCTCCGACATCGAGATTGTTCTGGGTGATGCCTTGGCGATAAAAGGTAGTTTCGACGTGGTGTTGGCCAACATCAACCGCAACATCTTATTGCGCGACATGCATCATTATGTAGATGCCATGAACCCTCATGCGCACATTTTTTTCAGTGGCTTCTACACCGAGGATTTGTCGAGCATCCGAGAGGAGGCCGAACGTCTTGGACTGCGATATTGCCGTCACCTGAGTCGCAACAACTGGGTGGCTGCTGAGTTTTGTAAATGATTGAATATTAAAATGTAACGATATGAAGAAAGGTGTTCTTCTAGCCATAGTTATTCTCTTGACAGGGATGAGTGTCTCCTGGGCCCAAGCGTTTTTTCCGACAGAAAAGACGGCTTTCTACGATGGTCTGGCTGCTTATCTGAATACTTCCACCTCGAAGCAGGACCGCAACGAGGCAGCTAAGATAATGGAAGGCTTTCGTGGGGTTTGGGATAGTTATTACAGTGATCAGGAGGCCAATACGGTGATGCGGCTTTGTGAGCTCCTGCATGCCAAGAGTGGGGGCAAGGCCTATGCCAACATCTTTAACTTTGTTGAGTCCGTGCAGCGGATGCCAACGGCTGGATTTCAGCACAAGGATGTGAGTAACTGGTTGACTTTCACGGATAACAAGGCGCAGAAGTCGATGAATGGCATGGACAAATACCTGTCTTCGTGTCGTGATTTGTTTGTCGATAAGACGCTGTCGGCCAAAGGCAATTCCAAATGGTTTTTGCGTGATGCGCTTTGGGGCTTTCCTTCCAATACGCGTTTCGAACTGACCGTGGACGGCTCCTTGGTGTTGGCATCACAAAAGGATGAATCGGTTATCAAGAATACCAAAGGTGTTTACTATCTTGAGGACAACCATTGGGAAGGTACAGGCGGTCGCGCTGACTGGTCGCGATTCAATATTTCTGCAGATGAGGTATATGTCTCGTTGCCAGACTATTACACGATTGACCTAAACCGTTCGGAATATGCCATCGATTCGGTGACGTTTTATGAGCGGCATCATTTCAACCAAGCCATCTTGTGCCGTTATGAGGACAAGGTGCTAGTGAATGCGCCCAACGAAAAGACGATGTACCCGCGCGTGAAATCCTATCGTTCTGATTATGCGATAACTGACCTGATGAGAAACGTCGATTTTGAAGGCGGCATCGGCATGATGGGCAATCAGGTGGATGTGTTTGGCGGTGTGCACAACAAGGCGGCGTTTTATTTCCGACAAGACGGCAAGGTGGTCATGAAGGCCGAAGCACCGCGTTTCTTGATGTCGGTGGACGAGCTTTTGATTTCCGACCATGTGGCGATGCGCCTTTATTTGGTTGACACGGTTATTGGTGCCGAAACCGATTCGCTGTATCATAACAATGTGAGTTTCAGGTATGACAACAAGACCAGAAAAATGATGATTTACCGTGAGGAAAAGGGCAAGAACTTTGGCGATGCCCCGTTCCATGATTATTTTCATGGCCTTGACCTTTTCATTGAAGCGATGTATTGGAACATCGACTCGCCCATAGTGGATTTCCGTCGCATGGAGGGTGTCAATCCCAACAGCGAGGGCGATGTGGTGTCGGTGAATTACTTCCGTTACGAGGATTTCAAGAAGCTTCAGGGTCTTGACGGGACGCATCCCATGATCCGAATCGAGAAGTTCTTGAATGGCTTTGACAATGTGGACCGTCAGGTGCGTTTCTATTCTGGAGACTTGGCCTCGTATCTTGGGTATCCTATCGAGCAGGTGATTTCACTGATTTTGAAGCTACAGGCCGAGGGATACATGGAATATGACACCGAGACGAAGTGGGTAACGACCTTGCCCCGCTTTTTCGATGTGATCGATTCTTTCCGCGAAACGATTGATTTTGATGTAATTAAGTTGCATACTTTCACGACAAACCGTCAGCCCAATGTGCGCCTCGATTTGGCCACCAACGATTTGTTGGTCTTCGGTATCACGAGCCAAATTGAAGACGTGAAGGGCTCGGCCATTTCGTTGAGTGATCGCAAGCGTGTGGTCATCGTGCCGGATAACGGCCGTATCGTCTTCTTGAAAAACCGCAATTTCAAATTCTCCGGTGGCATTATGGCGGGCATGTTTGAGTTTTTCACCAAGGACTGTGAGTTTTCATACAATGACTTCACCATCGAGATGGCCAAGGTGGACTCGTTGCGTTTCTATGCCAGACGTGACCGTCAGATCATTCCCGTCAACGGGACGCTTGAGAAGTTGAAAGGTAAACTGGAGATTGACCATGGCGACAACAAATCGAGCCGATATGAAACGCCGGAATATCCCATTTTCCACAGCGAGGCTGAAGGCTTCAAGTTCTATCGCAAAATCAATGGCGGTGTGTTCCATCCTGGCAGTGTCGATTCTGTGATGACTGCCGATGACTTGGAAGGAAAGTTCTATTATAGCCTTTATCCTTTTGTCGTCGACAGCCTCAACGACCTGTCGATGCGCAAGGTGAAGTTTGAAGGCGAGTTGGTGTCAGGTGGCATCTTACCCAATATCGAGGAGCCTTTGGTGGTCATGGACGACTATTCTTTGGGTTTCGAGCATCAGATTGGCGACGGCGATACCGATACCTATCCGATGTTTGACGGTTCGGGACAATTCCATCAGAAGGTGCATCTCTCTGAAGATGGCTTCTTCGGTGTCGGAAAACTGGATTATCAAACCGCTACGTTCGATGGTGACCGTTTTATGTTCTACTTGGATTCGGTGACGGCCATCACGAATCAGTTTAGGTTGACGCCCCTTGAGGATGGCACTAAGTATCCGACGGCTAATGCAACGGCACTCAGGATGAAATGGGATGTCGGCAAACCCGAACTGACCACTGAGACCATCGACAACCCGATTTGCATGTATGGCGACACCTATTTTACGGGCAAGACCTCGCTTTCGCCGGATGGCTATGCGGCCGATGGTAAGTTGCGCTTCGGCCTTACCGAGTTCGACTCCGACCATTTTGCTTTGGATTCCAGAACCTTTGTGGCTGATTCGGCACAGTTCCTCCTTTATTCCGCTGATACCAGCAACATAGCTTTTGCCGCTACCAACTACCGCGCCAATGTTGACTTCGACGCGCAGAAGGTGAAATACGACTACCTCGACCAAAACAGTAATCTTGACTTTCCGATGAACCAGTACATCTGTTCGTTGAAGGAAGCCGAATGGGATATGGCGACCAACAGCCTGCACCTATATAATCCTGTGGAGAGTTTTGGCGACTATGCCACCGCCACGACGCGTGAGGAATTGCTGGAGATACACAATAATGCTTCAAAATTCATTTCGTTGGTCCCCGAACAGGATTCCTTGCAATTCTACAGCATGAGTGCGGAATACGACATGACCAACTACATCATCCATGCCCACGATGTGAAAATCATTCGCGTGGCCGATGCCGCAGTGTTCCCCTACATGCACGATGTGGATATCAATGCGGAATCGAAGTTGGAACCTATCAGCGGCGAGTTGCTGGCCGATACCTTGAATGGCTTCCACCTTTATAAAGATGCTGTCATCAACATCCATGGCCGCAACTATTATGAAGCTCATGGCATTTGGGACTATAACAATGCGAATGGGATGAGCACACCTATTCGAGTGGATACCATCGTTCCAGTCAATGGCGTTACCCATGGCTATGCCCATCTTGATGATAATTCGGAGTTTAAGCTGAATACGCAATTCGGTTTCCAAGGCCGACTTACTTTGAAGGCCACCGATGAGTTTGGCTATTATGACGGACGCTTTGCCCTTCTCGCTTTTGAAGAGCCGGCGGTCATTGAGACTGTCAAAATGCCGCTTGACACAACGTTTGTTGAATTAGAAGAAATGGAAAACGAGTTGGATGAAATGGGTCCTTCGACAGGCTCAGGAGCCCATGGGGAACTGGGTCCTTCGACAGGCTCAGGAACCCAAGATGTCATTGCCGCCTTGAATCATTGGTTTGTCTCTGCCGCGACTATCGATCCGAATGATATCCGTATTCCCATCGACATGGAGCGCATTCAAGAGGACGAGCCTCGGATGACCAACGGCCTTTATTACGAGTTGGCCATCGACGGTGGCTATTTCGGCTCATTCCTCACACCTAAGGAGGGTAGGAAGGAGTTGGATGAAACGGCTCCGACCAATGGTATCTTGTGGTTTGATGCTGATAGTCTGCGTTTTGTGGTGACTGATGAATCACAATACGATACGTATTTGGACCTGGATTCGCGTGGCATTATCCATGGTGAAGGCAGCTTCGGTTTGGGCCTTGAAACACCGCTGGTTCAGTTTGTCGTGCACGGCAACTATACACAATATCCCAATGACAGCCTGACGTTGCAAGGCCTCAACGTGTTCAAAGCCCCAGTTTTCGATGACAAGGCGCTTGAGTCAATGGCTGAAGTTTATGCCAATGTTGACGGCAATTCCATCGACCTGACGCAAACCCAGTATATGCATTATTTCCGCTCCGAAAATGACGAAGAGAAGGCAGAGGAAAGGTGGAAAGCCATTGAATTGGAAGGCTATCCGCAGATGGAATCCTCTGATTTCTATTGCAATACCATCGTTATTCCTGATTTGAAAATGGTTTGGAATGATAAGATGCACGCCTTTGTCTCGGTGGGTAAGATTGGCTTGGGCAACTTCGGAAGCCATATCGTCAACAAGTACGTGGACGGTTGTGTGGTATTCGATCGCCGCTTGGGCAACATCACCTATTATTTCCAAGACGACATGTTCCAGACGTATCTTAATTACAATAGTGGCGACGGACAGTTCCAGGTGCATTGCACTTATTCCGACATCAACCAAAGGCTGGCTGAGACGAAGGAAAAGAGCCGCACGAGAACTAAGGATGACAAGCGTTTCCAATATGTCGCGGTGCCCTATGAGTCGATGCTCGACTTCTTGAACCGTCTGAAATATGCGGGCATAAGTTTCGGTTCGTATTAATAATTGAGAATTTTTTCGAAAAAATAGGTTGGCATGTCGCAATTATTTGTACTTTTACCGATTCAAATAAGGATAAAATTAAACACTCTATCTATATGAAATTCATAGTATCAAGCCTTAAGTTATTGAAGAATCTCCAGGCATTGAGCGGTGTCATCGGCTCGAAAAACACCCTCCCGATCTTGGACGACTTCTTGTTTCAGTTGACCGAGAACGAACTGAAGATTACGACCTCTGACCTCGATGTGACAATGACGGTCAACATGGTGCCTGATATGGTGGACGGTACGGGTGAAGTGACGATTCCCGCTCGCCTGCTGCTCGAAATCATGAAGAACTTCCCCGATGTGCCGATTACCATCTCTGTGGATAACAACACTTTGGCTGTCGAGCTGATTGCGGGCGAAGGCCGTTATAAGTTGGCGGGTCACAAGAGTGACGAGTTCCCGCAACTGCCTGCTATGGCGGATACCTCGGTTTGGGAGATTCCTGCCGATGTGTTGGCCAAAGGCTTTGAGAAGACCGTTTTCGCCACTGGTATGGACGAGATTCGTCCCATCATGTCGGGCGTGCTGATGGAAATGACAGAGAATTACCTCACCTTTGTTGCCACCGATGCACATAAGCTGGTGCGTTACAGAAGGATGGATGTCAAATCGGATGTGGTGGCCTCGTTCATCGTTCCGAAGAAACCCATCAACCAGTTGAAGAACATCCTGGGCACTTTGGCTGACGAGCCCGTCCGTATTGAGTTCAACAAGACCAATGCTTCCTTCGTGTTTGGCGATTATGTGCTGATTTGCCGCCTCATCGAAGGCCGTTACCCGAACTATGAAGCCGTGATCCCGAAGAGCAACCCCAATCAACTGACCATCGACCGTCAGACCTTCCTCGCGGCTATCCGTCGTGTGGCCGTCTTCTCCAGCAAGGCCACGCATCAGGTGCGTTTCCGCATCACTGGTCAAGAAATCATGCTGACGGCTGAAGACATTGACTTCTACAACGAAGCCAAAGAACGTCTGACATGCAGCTACACGGGCGACGACATGGAGATTGGATTCAACTCGCGTTTCTTCCAAGAGATGCTTGGCAACTTCGACTCCGACGAGGTGAAGCTGGAGATGTCGGCTCCCAATCGCGCTGGCATCCTTACTCCCGTGGGCAATGAGAACGAGGCTGAAGACCTGCTCATGCTGCTCATGCCGGTCATGCTGAACTAACAACCGTTCAGTCGGATTTGTAATCCGACTGGTTTGAAATGGGGATTTGTAATCCCCCTCAACAACAAAGCCCGCCGAAGCAATTCAACGGGCTTTATCTTTTGAATGTGAATGGCACTTATTTGACTGGTGTCAGCCGTACCATCAGCACACCATGCGAAGGAATGCTTGAAACCACATTCTTGGCCGTCGACTTGGCGATGGTCTTGTGCTGCCAAAGGTCGTAGACACTGTAGTTACCGCCAGCGGCGCGCAGCTCAGGGATGTCGTTCCAGTTGAAGTTGAGGTTCCAGTCGCTATCCCCACGATTGAAGAAGCAGACGGCCCATTCGTCATTGTCCAGTTGCTTCACCCAAATCTGGCGGTCACCCATGGCGATAGAGAGATGGGCTTGGATGCCGAGCGGGTCTTGGTCGATGGCGATGACGTCCTTGTTGGTGAGGATGCGCTTGGTGTCTTCGCTCATGTTGTTGAGGTCGTTGCCCGCCATCAGCGGTGCGGCCAACATGCACCACATCGAGAAGTGGCTTTGGTCTTCGATGGTCGTCATGCCGCCGTTGCCGACTTCAAGCATGTCGGGGTCGTTCCAGTGGCCGGGACCGTTGTAAGGATAGAGGTCTTGTACGAGGTCAATGATGTTGACCATGCCGTGGCCGCCCCAGTCTTCCTTGCCATCCCACATGTTGATGATGTCGCCTGTGGCTCTCCAAAGGTGACCGATGCCTTGCGCCCATTCCCAGGGCTTGGTGCTGCCCCATTCGCAGATGCTGAACACGATGGGACGACCGGCTTCCTTCAAGGCCTCGCGCATGATGGTGTAGGCGGTCTTGGAGTTGGTGTTACGGTTGTTGCAGAAGTCATATTTCAGATAGTCCACACCGTTGCGGGCATAGTAAATGGCATCTTGATACTCATGTCCCATGCTGCCTGGACGACCGGCACAAGTGTGGGTGCCGACGCATGAGTAGAGTCCGAACTTCAGCCCTTTGGAGTGGATGTAGTCGGCTACATACTTCATGCCGTGCGGGAAACGCTCAGGGTCGCAGACGATGTTGCCGTCGGCATCGCGGTCGATTTGCCAGCAGTCGTCCACGACGATGTACTCATAGCCAGCGTCTTTCATGCCCGAAGCCACCATGGCATCGGCAGCTTCCATCAGCAGTTGCTCGCTGACGTTGCAACCGAACTTGTTCCAGCTGTTCCAACCCATGGGTGGGGTAGGACATAAGGCCTCGAATTCCTCTTGGGTAAGCGGCTGAGGTTTAGGTTTTTGTGCTGTGACAGTAAGAGACAACAGCAGCAAAGAAAAGATAACGAGTGTCTTTTTCATGGAATGTCGGATTGAAATCATTTCACTTCAACAGTTATATTGCCCACAATGGTCATAGGCATGCTCATGCCTTGTTCATTGATGGTCATGGAGAGGTTCTGTTTCTGTGAGTTATTGATCATAATACCAGTCTGCGGGTCGATGGAGGCCGTGCCTTCATAGGTGCCGCTGATTTCAGCAGCGTTACTATTCACTTTACCGGTGTAGGTCAAGTCGATACTCTTTTTCGAAATGGCCTTGACGGTGTAGGTAATATCGGCATTGAACGTTATGCCACTGTTTTCCTGTGTAGTAGTGGTAGTCCAAGTGCTGCCTACAGTGATTTCTGATTCAGGCAATTCGATGATTACACCCAGTTGGTTCATGGATGAATCGGTGCTGTCGCCAACGAGTTTTCCTAAGGCATCGTATGTGATGTCGGTAGGCTTGTGCAGCTTTTCTTCAATCTCCTTCGTTTGACCGGCCAGCATGGGACTGGTCTTCTCGGGATGCTCAGAGTCGTACTCAAACTTCATGCCCATCTGTGACATGGTCATTTTAATGGCCTCGATTTGAGTCTCAATGGTGGATTGGGTGTCAGAGACTTCCTTAGCCGTAAAGGTTTGACGGGTCTCCATGTTTTGTGACATGTTCATGGTTTGGCCTTGCACTTCCATCATGGTCATCATGTTCGCTTTCGAGG
>DAIOUZ010000087.1:12332-13018 GCA_036759285.1 Candidatus Limiplasma sp.
GGACATCACATGGCAATTCGACATGATTGGTATCGCTCTCATGAATCAACCTATCCAAAAAGCTGAAATCGTTGTCAATCCAATGAAGACCAACAACATAGGGATAAGGTGTTTCTTTTTCATTGCTTTGAATTTTTATTGATGATTAGTTAGTTTGATTTGCATATTTTATTAGGTGCAAAAATATCAAAAAAATATCATTCTATGGATGGAAAACTGTTCATTTTGACAATGCGCAGGTATAGAAATGCCAAAATCTTTGATAATGCGCAGGGATAACGCGGTTTTTACAGGCAAATGGCCATGTAGGGTGGAATGGAAATCCGCTTCTCGTTCACGATGAGATTCCTCGGATGGATGATGTAAGCCCAATCCACACGCTCATGGAACTTGGGTATAAAGTTGTCCAACGAGGCAGTCGAGTATCGTGCTGAAGACTTCACCTCAATCGGGTAAATCTTGTACTTGATTTTGCTCATGTTGGAAATCAGGAAGTCAATCTCGATGTCGTTGCGGTGCTTTTCCTCGTTGTAGTGCGTATAGAAAAACAGTTTGTGTCCGTTCGCCACCAACATTTGCGCGATGATGTTTTCATAAAGCATCCCTTGGTTGAGCGAAAGTTTATTGTTGAGGATTTGCTTGTACAGTTGCTCGTCGGCAATCTCGTTTTCGCTGAAGGCATGGCT
>DAIOUZ010000088.1:0-1448 GCA_036759285.1 Candidatus Limiplasma sp.
CATAGCAGTAATAGGAATGGCTTCCCGTACCTTGTGCAGGATGGTCCCAGCGTTTCATCACTTGGCTCATGGCAGTGGCTACACAGCCGGCATAGCAACGGTCTCCAGGACCGCCACTGGCTTCAGGGGCATAGAGATTGTAAGGTGAATCTTGGTTCCACTTGGTGGTGCAGATGTAGTCGACGCCGCGACCTCCATTGCGTGAGAGCAGTTTGCCCGTGCTGGCCACGCTCTGCCATTCTTGTTCGGTATTGTCGAAAAGGACGGCATTGCGGCTTGTACGCGCCTCGATGATCTTGTCGAGATAGAAGACAAGTTCGGGCGACATGTTCTCAGTGGCAAAGGTGCCTTCGTCGGAATAGCCTACAATGGGACGGAAACGGTCGTCAGCAGAGACGATGACGAAACCTGTTTCACCGACATTGAAAACATAAAAACAAGCCTCACCACGTTGGGAAGTTCCAGTGTAGACAAGTTGTAAGTCGTTGTTTCCTAATAAATTGTTGTTGAATTTAGTGCTGGCAAATTTTTGCCCAATGATCTTTGCCTTTTCCATGTCGACAGGATTGGCATTCAGACAGGTGATGCCCAAAAGCAGGGCGAGAAGGGTCAAAAGTTGTTTTTTCATAGTTTGATGATGTTAAATAAAGGCCTCAAAAATAAGAAAATAATTGAAACGCACGGTCAATTTGGAAAAGAAATCCCACTTTTCCTTTAAAGCGTAATCACTTCGTCCATGCGGATGTCCAAAGGTTCGGTGGGCACTTCCTCGACCAATTGGAAGTTGAAGCAGATGCCGATGCGCTTCACTTCGAGGTGTTGGCACAAGAAACGATCATAGTATCCTCGCCCTCTTCCTATGCGGTTACCTTTGCGGTCGAAGGCCACACCTGGGACGATAATCAGGTCGAAATCACCATGATAGGGTTCGTTTTGTGGCTCAAGGATATTGAAGTCGCCCACGGCAAAGTCGGTGTCCTTTCCATAAGCCACAGGGATGATATCATCGCCGACCACGGTGGGCAGGATGATGGTTTTCTTCAAGTGCCATTTTTCGAGGAAGGCTTGTGTCTGCACCTCATCGGGCAGAGCACTATAAAGCATGATTTTATCAGCCTTGATGAAGTCGGGATGTTGTTCCAACTTGGCTAATATCTTTTCCGATTGTTCCAGCAGTTGTTCTTTGGTATGCTGTTTTTTCAAGGCTTTGATTTGGGCACGCAGCTCTTTTTTTTCCATATTGGGTGAGGTTAATTGATGGTTTTTGTTGTATTGAAGCCAATTCCATAAGGCATTGTCGCAGAAACGGTTATGCTTCGTTTAGGCGCGTTGTTGAACCATCTGACATCCACGAAGTTTTCTCTCTCGTAAAGGATGATGCCGCCTTCCACTTGCCAACTTGTTGCGATGGGTTGTGATGTAGTCGAACATGTCGGCAATACGTCCTG
>DAIOUZ010000088.1:1458-13009 GCA_036759285.1 Candidatus Limiplasma sp.
TCCACTTGCCAACTCGTTGCCAGCGGTTCTGGCTCAAGATGATAATATGAGTATTCTTCGACGATTTCGGGCTTTTCGGGCACGACGATGTTGTAGAAAAAGTCAGACATCATGTCTTGGATGATGAAGAAATTGTCGTTCAATTCTTTGGTCGCAGGCTCTACATGGGGCGAGTGCTTGTAACCCGAAAAAGTGACCAGTTGTGCCTTATGACCCAATTTGATGGCGCGGTCGACGATGCATGACGAGCCGTACATCTTTTCGACCAACATGGTTTTCAATAGGCCTGCGATTCCAAATGGGTAGTTGTAATCGTAAGGGACGATGTCATCAGCGTCACCATGGAAGGCGAGAATAGGGATGTCGCGGCCCCGCATTAAGGTTGTGTCAGGCATGGCGCCCCACATGTCGACGATGCCTTTGATGCGGAAATTGGTTTTTATGGCGTTGCCGCAAGTGTCGATGTCGCCGAGGTCTGGCTTTAGGAAACCGCTGTGTGTGTACTCGGGACGGGTTTCGTTGGTCATAAAGGCAAGGTTGAGTGTGGTGATGGCTCCAGCACTGCAACCGCCTACGAACAGCATGGAGGTGTCAATTCCGTATTCTTCCTGATGGGCTACCAAGAAGCGCATTGCGGCATGGGCATCCTGTACGGCACGGTATCCTGCCCGCCCTATGCTGATCATGGTGGGGAGAAAACCAATCCTGTAATCGATACTGGCAGCAACATAACCCTTCGAAGCCAGGTGTCGGCACCATTGTGTGATGGATTTGTCGTCTTTCGAGCCGAAATAGAACGCGCCACCGTGAACCAACATGACCAAAGGCCGCTTCTGCAACGTGTCGTCTTGAGGTAGGAAAATGTCGAGTTTGAGGTCCAATGGGATTTCACTTATGGCTTGTTTCATTTGGAAAATCTTGCTGGTGACATCGGTCTCATCGCCCAATTCCGACCAAAATCCCATGGCCTTGGCGTATGGAATGTCAGAGATTTCATCCACGACAAATACGGTATCCTGGTAGCGACTGTTCTCGAAATCCTGAAATTCAGGAGCTTCGTAAATATCAAACTGGAAAGATTCCGCCCCTAACACACTCAATCGTGCATAGCCTTTTGCGTGTTGACTGTCCATTGAGCTGACGCGTGGTCGGAAGGTTTCCTTTTTGCCGTTGTAGTAAAGCCTGGCATTGCGTTTACGGGCTTCCAATCTGAAGGGAAGGGTATCGGCCTCGGCTTCCTCTAATGCCATATAGTGTCCCTTGACATTCAGGCTGTCGCTGTATTCAATGAAAACCAGATAATCATTGCCATGGATCCTGCTTTTGAAAATGGCAGGGGTCTCAATGACGGGGAAATAAACCTTTTTGAGGAACAGACGTGGGTTAGGGATGCCATCGTTGCCGAAAAGATGGGCGAACCACAGGAAAAGGAGCAAAGTAATGGTATAGCGTCGCATAGATTAAAGATGTGATTTAGCTGCAAAAATAATAAACTAAAATGAAATCGGTAAAGCCAATTGGATAAAATACGTATTTTTACAGCTTAAAACAGGAGGCTGCTATGAAACGATTATGCTTTATCTTACTGATTGTCACTGCTTTTGTTCGGTTTTCCTATGCTCAGGAACATCGCCGTTACGCATTGATTTGGCACGATGAATTCGATTCTGGCATTTTGGATAATCAGGTCTGGTCGAAGATTTGGCGCAGTAATGCCGATTGGGCCGTTTACATGTCGTCGCACGACACACTGTATGCTTTCGAGGATGGCGACCTTGTGTTGCGTGGCATGGTGAATGACTTTCTGCCTAACGACGATGCTCCGTTTCTTACTGGGGGCGTGTGGAGCAGATACAAAAAGTCTTTTGGTTTTGGGAAGGTTGAAATACGGGCCAAGTTTGATGTGGCGCAAGGCTTTTGGCCTGCCATCTGGATGATGCCTCAAGTCAACCGCGAATTGAGCTGGCCTCATGGCGGCGAAATCGACATCATGGAGCATTTTAGGGACAATCCTTATATCAATCATACGGTGCACAGCCATTATACCTACAATCTCGGCAAGCGCAACCGTCCCTCGCATGTGGCCTATCCGAAATATAACGAAGGCGAGTACAACACTTATGGGATGGAACGTTTTCAGGACAGCCTCGTGTTTTCCCTCAATGGGAAACGGATGTTCAACTATCCGCGTTTCCGTATGGGTGAGGACGGCCAGTTCCCTTTCAGCCAACACGATTTTTATTTGATTCTTGACGCACAGCTTGGCCGCGATCGTTCGCCATACATTGATACAGTTAAATTGCCCGTGGAGCTGCGCGTGGATTATGTGCGCTATTATGAATTGGATAGCAAGACGGATGTCATCCCCGAACCGAAAGATTATCAGCAATATACAAGGCGAAGATTCAAATACAAGAGGATGTTGGTCAATGCGAAGGAAACCTTCGACAATCCTGATGAATACCATATCGTTACCAGAAATGGTAAGGCTACCGTATCGGGCAATGTGGTCTGGGCGCAAATCACACTCGCACAGCTCATTGGCGAGGATGGAAAGATTGCCAATGTGGATTTCTATGACCAAGCAGCATGTACTTATCGTGGCATCAGTCTTGACAAGTATGACAAAAATTTGACATTCGATGACCTGGCTCGGCTATTAGACCGAATGTCTTCCTATAAGCTGAATTATCTGCAATGGGACGAGAGGGGTGCTTGTTCGGTTGAGGAAGTCAATATACTAAGGGAATACGCGCGTGACTTGGGTATTACTATGGTTACTAAAATTCCAGCAATTCCCGATGTCGATCTCCTTGATTTGGAAGACGATGCGCAGTTTCCGGCATCAAGCCAAATCTTCCTGCGTACTGCTTCTGAAAAAGGTGGATGGTTATACTTGAAAGGAATGGGAAAGAGTGATTTGGAAGCCATGATGGCGTTCTCTGAACGTTATTGGCGGGGTGGCAATGCGGGCGAAGGGGCGGATGGAAACAGCTTGCCTGATGCATTATCGACTGCTGGCTCGCGTTTGGCCAATTTTAGGGAGAAGATGGCGATTCATCGTGCGCTTTACCACAATTAAAAAACGATGGCCACAATTCTATTATGGATTATGGCCATCGTAAATGGTTATTTAATAAAGAATCAACGTCCGTTGTAATTTCCGCTCAAAGTCTCAATGAAGCCGTTAGCGGCGGTTTTCATGTTGACGAAGTCGCTGCCCAACGAGCTGGAGCAGTCGAGCACAAGCATAATCATTGCGCTCTTGTATTCGTTGACGACCTCGGTATTGCCCGAAGGCGTAAACTCGCTGTTGTATTGCCATTGTGTGGTGGATTCAAGCCAGTTCCATTGCTTCACGTAGTCGGTGCTGATTTGGTTGCCTTCCGTGTCGGTGAGGTTCTGGAAAGCGAACACGTCGAAAATGCCTTCCGATGAAGCCGTGACGGCCACACCCGACATGCATTCCAAACCCACATAACGGATGTCGGTCAGCTGGCCTTTTCCGTTGGTACGGATGTAGGTACCTTCAATGTAGCATTGCGAGGCGGTGGCTTCGCTTACGTTGTCGAAGGTGAAGCGGAGCTTGGTGTTAGGTTCCTGTGCCGGCAGCTTGAGCGTGACATTGTAGAAGGTGCTTTGGTTGTAGAGTTGTTGTGCGATTTGGGCAAATTTTTCGGAAGCTTCGCTCATGTTGCTGACCTCAAAGACATTGTGGGCGGGATCGCTCGAGAGTTTGTTGAGGTTGTTGCGGAAGCTCTCCACGTCAGCCACGTCTGAACCGCGTACGCCGATGGAGTAGGCTGAGATATTGGTTCCTCCGATAAGCTCGTTGTTGATCCTTGAATTAACAGCGGCCAAGTATTCGCTACCTGAGTTGTAGTTTGAAAGGATGTAAGAGCCTTGGTCGAGGCCGTCGGTGAAGGTCACCACGGAGACGTTGATGAGGTTCTCCGGGATCTTGGCGGCAGCCAAACTGTTGAGGCCCGTGTTGACGGCATGATAAAGGATGGTGCCGTTCTGCATGGCCAGTCCGTCAACGAAGTTCACAAACTCGCGTTTTGTGTCTTGGTTGAGTAGGCCAAGCGGCATGGTGTAAAGGTCGCTATTGAACCCGACGATGCCGAGATAAAGACCTTCTTTTGCGGGGGTGTTGTCTTCAGCCTTCTGCGGGAGTTTCTTCAGCAGACTGTTCTGCTTCAGCCTTGGGCTTTCTGCAACTGCTGAAGGTGGTGAGCATGACAGCAAGTGCCAAAACTGCTACTGATAAGATGTGTTTTCTCATATTTATTAGTTTTAATCTGTTCAATGAGTAGTTTTTAATCTGTTCAATAACGTAATGTTGTCAATTAAATTGTGTAATACCCAAAAACTCTAAACGCTCAACTCTCCAACGCCTGTCGGATGGCACGGCACAGCTGATCGGGACAAGAGGTGCCTTTGAAGCCGCATCGGATGCCTTCCAGGCGTTGCAATACGTCATCAACTTTCATGCCTTCCACTAATGCGCTCACGCCCTGCGTGTTTCCGTTGCAGCCACCATAGAACTGCACGTTTTTCAAGATGCCGTCCTCGATTTCAAACTCGATGGCTTGGCTGCAAGTGCCTTGGGTTCGGTAAGTGTATTTCATATTTAAAACTCAAAATTTAAAATTCGGTCGGCGTTTAACTTCGTTGAATGCTTTGCATTTCGACAGGCTCAACGACCTTCGCTTTTGCAGGTCCCTGAGCCTGTCGAAGGGCCAGTTTAGAACTTACTCATAAACTTCTCACTGTCAACCACAAAGCGTTCATGAATGCCTTCGCCGACAAGTGTCTCATCTTCAAAGCATTTTACCGAGAAGACCAAGCGGCGGCGGTCTACTTCGATAATCTCAGCTTCGCAGCGGATGGTTGAACCCACAGGACTGGCTTTCAAGTGCTTGATATTGACAGCGATGCCCACGGTGGTGTTGCCTTCGCCGATTTTGTCGGCGACGCTTTCGAGGGAGGTTTTCTCCATCAAGGCAATCATGGCGGGGGTAGCAAACACTTCCAAGGCGCCCGAGCCATAGACGGCGGCGGTGTCCTTATGCTCCACCACGAGCGTCTCACTGTGGCGGAGTCCTTTCAAATTGTCGTATTCCATCAGACTTGGAAGTTCATGGTGATGTTGACGATGACATCGGGATGCAGCGAACGTCCCACGGGGCAACTCTCGGCGGCAGCCCACAGCAGGGATTTCTGTTTTTCAGTGTATTCCTTTGCGGGGAAGTTGAACACGATGTCAATCTGCCCGATGCGGCGCGGGTCGGCATTCATGGTCTTTTTCACCGTATAGGTGGTGCCATCGATGTCGAACTTGTGGCCTTGTGCGCTGATGCCCATGATGGTCATCATGCAGCCGGCGAGGGCTGCGCAGGCGAGGTCGGTGGGCGAGAAGGCTTCGCCTTTGCCGTGGTTATCGGTGGGTGCATCGGTGAGGATGGTGTTGCCCGATTGCACATGGGTCATCTCATTGCGGAGATTACCTTTGTAGGTTCCTTTTATTGTTGCCATAATGTATTTTTTAATTCGGAATGCTGAATGTAGAATGCTGAATGTCGCAATGCGATGCTGTGCTTTGCCCTTCATTCAGCATTCATAATTCAGCATTCATAATTGATCATTTATTTATCTGTTCAAGAATCAATCCAGCCAGTCGGCTCGTGCCTACGCGGAAGAGGTTCGGGTTGAGCCATGGCTCGCCGAGGATGTTTTTCACCAAATAATAATAGGTGAGGGCATCTTCGGGGGTCTTCATGCCTCCAGCGGGCTTGAAGCCGACCTTCTTGCCTGTGGCTTCATAGTATTCCTTGATGGTGTCGATCATGATGATAGCAGCCAAAGGTGTGGCGGCAACCGGCACCTTGCCCGTCGAGGTCTTGATGAAGTCGGCACCCGCGAGGATGGCCAGCTCAGAGGCTTTGCGGATGTTCTCCACAGTCTTCAGTTCACCCGTCTCAAGGATGACTTTCAGTTTGGCCTTGTCGCCACAGGTTTCCTTGATGGTTTTGATCTCGTTGAAGACCTCATCGTAAAGTCCAGCGAGGAACGTACCGCGTGAGATGACCATGTCGACCTCATCGGCGCCTTCATTGACGCAATACTCCACTTCTTTGACTTTCAGGTCGAAGGGCATCATACCCGAGGGGAAGGCGCAGGCTACCGTGGCCACGCGGATACCGCTGCCTTCAAGCTGTTGCTTGGCCTGACGGATGAATGGACTATAGATGCAAATGGCGGGCACGCTGAGGTGTGGCTTCTGTTTCGGGAAGGCCAAGGCTTTGTCGCAGAAGTCCTTGATCTTGGCCTCGTTGTCGAAGGCTTCAAGAGTGGTGAAGTCGATGCTTTGGAAGATGGTGCGTAGAGCTTCTTTCTCGCTGCCTTTTTTCTTCTCAGCATTGACAATCAGCGCAATGCGCTCGTTGAGTGCAGCTTCGCTATGGTTGTAGGGTTTGAATTTCATAGTGATTTAATATTTTGGGCAAAGGTAAGGGTTTTTCCAAAAATGTTAGATGAAATGCAATAAAAAATCTGTTTCTGGGTTTGAAGAGGGAACGCGAGAAAATGTATTTTTGCGCCAGATTTTAATCAACACCAAAAAACCGATGCCCCGATGGTATATAACAGCGGTCTGTTTTAAAATGAAAAAGTATTTGATCGTCCTTTCGACCCTTGTCTTGTTTGCCTTTAGCAGTTGCACTAAAATCATGCTTTCAGGCAACGACATCACGAAAGAATTCATTATTGATGGCTCTTATACAGAACTATGCGTGGAGAATGCGTTTGAGGTTACTGTTAGTGATGCGGTGAGCCAAATCACGGTCACTACCGATGAGAACGTCATGCCGAAGGTTAGGGTTGAGAAAAAAGGTGACAAGTTGAGAATCTATCTTAGGCCTTTGACTGTCAACGTTGGGATGGATTTGAAGGTGATCCTTCCTTTCAATGAAGATTTGAAGAGCGTTGAGCTTTCGGGTGCCTCGGAGTTTCATTCCGAATATGCTCTTATGAGCAAAAATGTTGAAGTCGGTTTGTCTGGTGCTTCGGAATTCTATTGTGACATTGATGCCGATGAAGTTGACGTTGACATTTCGGGTGCTTCAAATTATTATGGCAGCATTAACGCTGACAAAATTGACATGGAATTGTCGGGGGCTTCCAATATCGAAAGTGAGTTTAGCGCCATCGAGCTTGACCTTAACTTAAGTGGTGCTTCCGATGCCACCCTTAAGGGTTTAATTGACGAGCTCAAAATCGAATTGTCGGGTGCCAGCAACATCGTTAAGCAGGTAGTAGGAGGCGAATACACTCTCGTCTGCGACCATTGCGAAGGCACAATGTCAGGTGCAAGCGAAGCATACATCCATTGTGATGGCAGGATTTGCGTCGACCTTTCGGGTGATAGCCACTTGCATTATACAGGCGATGGCATTTCTTCGGGCTGCGGTTCTACGTCTGGTGGGTCAAGCATCATTGGCCCTGAGCACCCGTAAATTATAGTTTTTCTAACGGCATCCGCATTCGCCATTTCCACTGGTTTTTGGCGTTTGCAGGCACATTGATTTGGTCGTCCACAGGGTTGGGCGACCAATTTTTTTCGTCCAAATCCAGCAGGTCTTGTAAGGGATAGATATTCCACTTCGAGGGGCTGTCCAAATGCTTCTCCAGTATTTTTTTTAGTGTCTTGGCGGTGACTTTGCGGTCGTCGAAGTCGAGGCTGTCGAGGAACTGGCGGGTTTGGACGCGGTCCTCGGCCAACCAGCCGCGCAGGGTGGACATGTCATGGGTGCCCGTGGTGTAGACGCAGTTTTCAGGCAGGTCTTCGGTTTGTACAAATTGATGGCCGAACACTTTGGGCATACGCTGCACCTCAAGGCTCATGATGTCTAACTGTTGCATCACTTCGGGAACGCAAGCGGGAATCATACCCAAATCCTCGCCGCAGGCCACCATCTTCGTCGCGTTGACCAAGGCGGGCAACTTTTCCAAGGCTTTTTGCTTCCAGAAATCGTTATGGCGATGGAAATAGAAGTCCTCGTAAATGCGATCGAGTACTTGTTTCTGCTCATCGCTAAGGGCTTGATAGGCTTTGGTTTTTTGCAGTTCGATGCGTGGGATGTATTTGTCCTTCTCGTTTGGGTCAGCGATGAAAAGCGTATCCACACCTTTTTTCAGATGTTTGTTTTTAATGAAATGGAAGCCTTGGTTTTCAATCTCTTCCACGCTCAACGGCAGGGCAGGGCTGAAATGTCCTAGCAAGCCCGATTTGCCCGTTTTCGGGATTTCCCATATACGGAAGAAGCCTAAGATGTGGTCGATGCGGTAGGCATCGAAATAGCGTGCCATCACCTGCAGGCGGCGTTGCCACCAAGCATAGCCGTCCTTGGCCATTGCTTCCCAGTTGTAGGAGGGGAAGCCCCAGTTTTGACCCTCGGCGGCGAAGTCGTCGGGTGGGGCGCCGACTTGTACATCAAGGTTAAACAATTTTGGATGCGATTTCACATCAACGCCTGATGGATTCACACCAATAGGAATGTCGCCTTTCAGTATTAAACCTTTGTCGTGCAAGGCATTGACAGCTTCGTGCAGTTGCTTGTCGCAATGATATTGCAGGAAAAGATGGATTTCCGTGCCATTGCCGTCTCGTTCAGCGCAATATTGGGCATAGTCGAGGAGCCAGTCTTCGTTGTCTTTGATAAATTGCTGAAAGTCATCGCTGTCTTTCAGCGTTTCCCATTGTTGCTCAAACGCGATATTGAAGTATTTCCATTTGGCTTTTAGCACTTTGGGATAGTCGACAAAGTCTTTACTGTTGAGTCGCTGTGCATAGATTCCAATCGCACAGCCTTCGCTTGGAATGACATGCACAGCTGGCTCCTTGGTACTGTTGGAATCTTTTGACTTTAAAACGTCTAATTCATCCATGTCATTCCGATGGGAATCTATGGATGGATTAGACGCGTTGTTTAATAATAGGTTAAGGTTCAGATAAATCGGATTCAGCGCAAAAGCCGAAATGGCATTATAAGGATAAGAGTCATGCCAGTCGTAGTACGCCGTTGTGTCGTTGATGGGCAGGATTTGGATGATTTTCAGCCCGTTTTTGAGGCACCAGTCGCCCAATTTCGGCAAATCGGCAAATTCCCCGATGCCGAAATCATTTTCCGTACGCAGACTGAACAGCGGCACGGCCACGCCTTTCATGGTTTGCCTTTCCGTGAGGCCGAACCAATCCCAAATGCGGTCTTTGCCCTCGGGCAGGATGCGGTTTGGGCCGTCTTCCCAACGGATTTGGCCGTTTTCACGGATGAAATATTTGTATTGTAGAGACGCAATGCTTTGCGTCTCATCCATGTGTTTTGTGTTCCCGTTTTTTGGAGACGCAAGGCATTGCGTCTCTACAGCGGCCGACCAAATTCCTGGCCCCACATATTCCATTTTCACGGCCTTGTTGGGGTTCCAAAGGCCTAATTCTGCAATGTTTCCCGTGAGGAACAATTCCTCGCCCCAGCGGCTGTCGTATCGTAATCTAAATAAGGTTTTCATGCCGCAAAATTATGAATTTATTTCAAGCAGAAATCGCAGAAAACGCTGAACCTGCCGGACAATATTTTTGTGTCGCTTCGCGCTTTATATAATTGACTTCATCGAATCTGCTATTTCTGCGTATTCTGCGTGCTAAAAAACATGCGCATTCTGCGTGGGAAATATTACTCGATTTTCACTCGATTAATCACCCCGCGATTGCTCCCCGAATCGAAAAACACGCTATAGGCATAGCCACCATGCACTTTGAATACTTTTGGGAAAATCTTTTTGCTGGCTTTTTGTCCCATGCCAACTGTGCCCGCTTCGGGGTCGTAGAGGCCGATGCAACTTAATCCGTCGTCCACGAACAGACCGTATGTTTTGCCCGTGGCTTTATCGGTGAGGAACTCGTTTTGGAAAAATTGCTCTCCCGAAGTGATTTTCAGAGGTCGTCTTTTCGCCACTTTGAAGTCGGGGCCGATTTCCACGATTTCACGGTTGTCAAGACCTACGAATTGAAGCATGCCATTGACTTTCAAGGGGACAATCTGGTATTCCTTTTTGGCCAGCATGGAGCAATACCATTGTATCATTCCAAGCAAGGTTGGGGTTTCTGCCAATCGCACTAGATTTCCGTCCCAAGTTCCCTCGTTAATGAGGTCGATGCCTGGGCTTCCTCGTTCCGCTTTTTTGATGCTCATGGAAGTTATGCTTTCTCCTTCCCTGTCGCCATTTTCCACATAGCTAGACTCGAGGGTGTAGTTCTCCGCCATCGCTTGATGGTATTCGTTTTGTATCTTCATCCATTGCGACTGGCAGGCGCGGTAACCGAGAGTGTCGATGAAACTACATAGGTACTGTGGCTTTTCCATCGAACCGTCTTTCATCACATACAAGAAGTCTTGGCTCTTGCCGTGGTTGAATTTGAGCCAATAGAGGCCACGGTCGTGCACAATTGTCCTGACGATGTAAGCCCCGTTATACTCACACACGATTTTAAGCAGTTTATTACGATAGTCGTCGCGTGAGAAGGTGGAAACAGGTTGAATGCTTTGTTTTTCATCCAGATACACCTGCAAGCAACTATCCTGCCCAACGAGGATAAGGTCGTTGAAAGCGTCAATGTGCAGTTTCTCAAAAAGCTGGTCAAAGTCCTTGCGGGCTTGTTCTATGCCTTCGGTGTCGAGGATGACCATTGATGAAGTCTTGGGCTTGTTCTCCAAAAGGTAGATTTTCCCATCCAAAAATGCGATGTCTGCGATGTTGTGGTTGGAGCCAGAGCGGTAAAAGTCTTTGCTTGCCGAAACGCCAACTTCCTGAAGGTCATAACTCATCTTGTGCATACGGAAACTGATGTTGATGGAGTCGCGCTGCAACTGCTTCGGTGTGAGGCTCACTACCGTATCTTGATAGCCGATGCAGGAATAATAAAGATTTACGGTTTTGGTGCGGTCGTAAAGCGGCAGTTCATAATGGCCTTTCGCATCGGTGCTGGTGCCGTATGGCGTATTGACGATGCTGATGTTCACGTTCTCCACGCCAAGGTTACCATAAACGATGGTCTTGGTTTGGGCGAAGAGGGAAGTGACGAGGAAAAGCGAAAGCAAAAGAATGTAAATCTTCTTCATGAAATATGATTTTTGATGGTTAAACTATCCAATAATAGGTTTAAACGCTACAAAAATCATTCCAAAAAAGGTTGAAAGTCAATGGTTTTCGCCTTTTTGAAGGCATATCAATCTCCCAAACCACCAAAGACAATAAGCGAGCAAAAGGAGGCTGACGACGAGAATAAGCCAAAGGATGGCATGGGGTTGACCGCTCAAATCTATGGCAGTGAGAGAATTGTTGACCATATGGATGATGATGCCCGGAATAATGCTTCCCGTGCGCCAGTAGAGCCAGCCGACAAGGATTCCAAACAACACAGCCGTGACAAAATGCGCCCCAAATCCGTGAAATGAAGCGAAGATAAGGGCAGAGATGAGAATGGCTACCC
>DAIOUZ010000089.1:0-3426 GCA_036759285.1 Candidatus Limiplasma sp.
GTATTTCACCTCGTTCAGCGACATGGCCAAGGTGTTGGGCATTGACAAATACCTGCACATGGAAGGTTTGTCGTACCGCTTTATCCCCGTCTTGGCCGAAGATTATTATAAAGGTGTGGGCGGTGTGTATCGCGACGGCAGCTTCGACCTTTTGGTCAACAAAGCCAACGAAGGCATCGTCAACTGGGGCAGCATGAACCAAGAAGGTGTGGTGCCCGACCGCGAGAGTGTGCGCAACTCGGCCTATGCGCAACAGGCCTATTCGCGTTTGGCTCAAGCTTTGGTCAACCACAACGAGTTCGACTCTGCCATCATCGTGATGGACAAATACCAGGAGTTCTTCCCCAACGACAAGTTCCCTGCCGACATCCGCACCTATCAGTTCCCAGAGATGTATTACATCTGCGGTGACACCGTCAAAGGCGACGATTACCTCAGCAAGGAGGTCAACAACTACTGCGACAAGGTGAGATACTACGGCAGTATGAAGCCTGTGTTCAGGAAGTATTACGAGGATGAAATCGACGAGGGCATGAGCCTGCTCAAACACTTCAGTGACGTGGCCAAGAAATACGAACGCGTCGAGTTGGCGCAAGAACTTGCCGACCAGATGGCGCAGTTCCTATCCTTGTATTACGTGGAGTAAGGCCTCAACAAGGTCATAAACCGAAACCAGCGTTCGAGTTGCTCGGACGCTGGTTTCGGTTTTAGATGGTTCCCTCGCTGTTATGCCTCAATGGGGATTATTTGGCGGAGCGTACGGGGCGGATGGTAAAACCAACGAAGCGGTCGCTGTTGCCTATGTAGGAGCCACACGCCGGATCGATGCTGAAGTACCACGCGCAATACAGGTCAAAGAACGAGCTCGACCAGTATTCGCCGTAGTCGCCGTTGACTAAAAAAAGGTCGCCCCAACGGCAGCCCGCAGCGGGCAAGAAAAGACTGTTGCCATTCGTGGCCGTAAACAACCAGCCTTTCACACCGTTCCTCGTATGCCATGTGCCGTTCGTGTTGTCGTACAGCTCCTGCCATTCCGCTTGGGTGGGTGTGCGCCATCCGCTGCCCCAGTTGGCCGTGGCTGCATCGTCAATTGGTTCAAGCGTGGTCAGGTTGTCGACAAAACCATTATAGCCGAGATCGCTGTTGTTGCAATACTTGGTCAATTGGTTGAAGCTGCCGTTACAGTGGCGATAAGTAGTCCAGTTGTAAGTGTCCTTCGGCATGGTCTCTCCCCATGCAAAATAGTCGCCAAAGCCTTCGGGCGTATCAGCCCCAATATTACAAGTGGCCCACAAAATACCACTTGGCAGGCCGAGGTCGACACTCTCCATAACCATCGTAGTGTCACTCACATTATCACCTCCCCCATTATCTCCGCTGTTGTCGTTTCCGCTATTATCCGGCTCATCGGGTTTCGTACAGCCTGCAGCACAAATCACTAGGAGCGCAAGCAGGGCGTAAAACTTTATGTTTTTCATATTCCGTTGAATATTAATCTATTACATTACAAAAAAAATCATTCCACCACCATCAACCGCACATCGCTCTTAATCATGCCTTGCTCAATCATCAAGAACACCCACTTCGTCCTGGTTGCGTCATAACCTTGGGCGGCAATGCCAAACTCACCCTTGCCATCGATGACGTTCACGGTCTCATTCCCATCCTGATCCAAGATGATTTCACGGAGCTTTGTCTGCAACAGTCGCGGGTCTTGTGATGCCGCGACATCCGTCTGGGAGTATTTGTACTTGCCACAGGCCATCGAATAATAGCAAAGATTTCCCTGAATATCGAACATATCATCATTAACGATTTCTGTGGTTCCGACAAGTTCATTCCTAAACGGTTTTCTCCATAGCAATCTTCCATCAGCATCGAGCATGTTCAAAATGCATCCTTTTTTCCCGAACTGGTAATAATCGCCAGTATGGGTATTCATGCTACCCTTACTGGGTGTATTATAAATCTCACAATAGGCATATTCACCCTTCACGCATACGCGACCGTCACTCATGAGATAAGGCTGAAAACCAATCCATTTGACCAAATTGTCTCTGCTTTTGCCTTCCTTAACGTTAAGATATACATCAACGTCTTCTTTGGTGAAAGGATATTCGTTGGAAGTGACGATGGCTTGCTCGTTCAAGTCAAACAGGGTAACATACATTCCTGAAAGGTCAACGTCTCTACCGAACAGCATCTTTTTGCCATAATTGTCGCCTTTTAGGGAACCTGTAACGAAAAGATGATTTCCATTCAACAAAAGTTCTGCACTCCCGATGTTGACGGGCAGAGTAAACGACATGCGCTGTTCTTCGTCGTTTGACATGACCACAAGAGCCGCCATTGCCTTATCCTCGGAGTTGGCAAGATAATAGCCCACCAATACGACTTTCCCATCGTCAGTTAGGACGTAATCATTGAAATGGAAATCCGTGTCGCGGCTCCATAATGTCGCGCCTGTGGTATTGTCCAACATCGTGATTCTCCACGTATCAGGAGCGCCGTTCTTGCACTTGTCCAAGCGCACCAACACGCGATGAGATTGGTCGGGAGAACATTTGGTGGAAACTGTAATCGCATTCTTCAGCTCGACAGGATCCATGTTAATGACGTGTCTTTTCCCGTCAGAGAATGGCGAGAAGCCGATGTCCTCGGTTGAGGTCAAAGTCATGTCAGTTTTTTTGATCGTGAGTTTTTCAAGACGATAGCCTTCTGGCTCACATTTGGCTGTAACAAGTTCGATGGTCTCGCCATACACGCCCCCATAAACAGGAAACCGCACCGTCAACTTGGACTTGAACTCCTTTTCGACTTTCAACGACAAGTCGGTTTTGTCAAAACCAAGGACGGTAGTTTTAATGGAGCAATCAAAGAAATAATAATAGTTCTCATCCTCTCCAATGTACATCGCCAAATTTGTGACTTTTACTCCTTTGGCCAATGGGCCTTGCTTGATTTCGGGCTTCTGGGCGAATGTAACGCCAGCGAAGAACACGCCCAACAGAATTAATAATTTTGTTTTCATATTTTGTTGATTTTTGATTTATTACTACCTTGTTTTTAGTTTCCCCTCGCGGAAAATGGAGTAGCTTTTGTTTGTCCTACTTTTTTAATGATCTCACAGCCCTTCCTTAAGGAATTTCCTAAGGGAAAGGTGGGTGATTCCGTTCTCGTCTCTTGTGGTCAGCAGCGGTGTTGCACTGATGACGTATTTCGGGTGGTTGTCGCGAATCTTTTCCAACGGGCCGAACTCGCGCTCACGTGTGGATTGTTCGGAGATGATGTAGCTCGCCTGGATGTAAACGGTCTTGCCTGGTTTGGTGCAGACGAAGTCCACCTCACCAGCGTTCAGCACGCCCACTTTCACCTCGTAGCCAAGAAAACGTAGATGCTTGTAGATGGCGTTTTCAATCACTTTCT
>DAIOUZ010000089.1:3436-9162 GCA_036759285.1 Candidatus Limiplasma sp.
GCTTTGAGATTGCGCAAGCCTAAATCGTCCCAATAGACTTTTTCGTTCGACTCGAAGAGCTTTTTCCCGTGAATGTCGAAGCGGGGAACGATGTCGATCAGGTAAGCCTCAGCAAAGAATCCCCTGTAAAGCAGGATGAGGTTGGCCGACACGTTTTCTTTTTGCGACTTCATGTATTTCACGATACTGTTGGCAGAGGTGAGTTTACCTGTGGTGTCGGCATAAAAGACGGCAAGGTTGTTCAGGAAGGGAACGTTGCGGATGTCGTGCCGCTCAATGATGTCCTTTAGCATGATGGTGTTGTAGACGCTGGTAAGATACGCCCACACCTGTTCATCGCTGCCGAGCCCCACCTTCCTGAGGCCAGGCAGACCGCCGTAGGTCAGATAGGTCATGAGGCTGTCATCATTGTCAGGAAGATTATGGAACTCAAGAAACTCCGTGTAGGTAAGCGGGTGGATGCGGACTTCCACATGGCGACCAGCGATCAAAGTGGCCAGCTCTCCGGAGAGCATCTTGGAATTGCTTCCTGTGATGATGACATCCGTGTTTTCCTCCGTGTACCAGTTGCAGACGCTTTCTTCAAAGTGTTCTATCTCTTGGGCTTCGTCGATGAGGATATAGTTGTGTCCGCCCACGATGAAGCGTTCTTCAATCCATGCGTCAAGGTCGTCTTTCGTTTTGATGTCCTTAAAGGCTTTCTTCTCCTTGTCTATATAGATGATGTTGGCATCCTGCTCGTCTTGGTGACGCTGGATGAAGTCTTTGAGGACATAGCTCTTGCCGACGCGGCGTGAGCCGACCAAAGCGATGATGTTGCCCTTGCCAATCCAAGAATCAACGATGTCTGCATAGTGCTTTCTTGTCAATACTTCCATTTTCTCAGACGTTTATCGACTGCAAAGATAGTAAGTTTTATTGTCCGTAAACAATAAAATCCGAAAAATTGTATTTTTATTGTTTTAAGACAATGAAATTGCATAAAGAGCCTCGGAGTTTGTTTTGTGTACCGCAGCGGCAAGAGCCAGTTACCCACCAGTAAAATTTCCCACCGCCGCTTGATAAATTATGCCTCCATTCCATTCCCTTGGGAATCTCTATTCTTTCACCGCCACCCGCGCCACATGGTTTTTTCCCTCCGCATCCATAATGCGCATCAAATACACCCCTTCCACCAGTCCACTCACATCAACTTCATTCGTCCCTCGTACCGTCTTCACTAACTGGCCAAGGGCGTTGTAAACTTGCACTTCGGCGGCCTCCGCACCATCTATCGTCACCCTTTCCCTTGTCGGATTGGGATAAACCTGTACACTAAATCCCACTGTATTATCTTGAATACCATCATTATTATCAATCAGGCAGGTATTATAAATGGGATTCTGCCAAACGAGTTCTCCATCCTCATGATAGCATAAGAGTTCGTGAAGGGTTATACCCCCTGCACTGACAACGTGGCAACTGTATAGCAACCCTTCCATCGCGCCTATACCCTCCACCCAAGTATTGAGCCAGATCCAATCACTATATGTGTCTTTCGAACTCACATAGAAAACCTTTCTTTCGGAACCCGCAATGTGTTGCGTAGCAATTGAATCGATACGGGCATGGACTTCACAATTTGGATTTTGGCACCAATACATCACCGCAGTGTCATTGACATTCATGCCAAAATCATACAACAGATACTCAATCTCCTGTTCTTTAGGCTTATAAAACACCTTCCCCGATTCCTCTTCTTTAATTATACCATATAAATCATATTCCAAGCTACCATGCCAATATTGGGTCTCAGATGATAGTTTCCGTAACACTTTTTTGTATAATTCACCGTCTACTAATGTGTCGCCTGATATCATCAAACTTTCAGTAATTAATTCAGGCGTCGGAACACCAGTGGATTGCCATAGAATATTCCATTCGGAATTGTCTTTGAGAAGGCTCATACATTCTTGTCCTTGCATCGTCACCCCTCCCGCCATCAGCAGGAGTGCAAGCAGGGTGTAAATTCTTGTTGTTTTCATAGAATCATTTACTTCACTTCCACAGTAACATACCTATATTCCTTCCCATCATCAAAACGCAGCAGATACTCGCCCCTGTAAAGCGCCAGTTTGAACTCGCTTTCATCCTTGCCGTACATGTACTGGTCGATGGGGACGCATTGCTCGCCTTCCGATTTCAGGAACGCACTTATGCAACCCTCGGGGAAACCGTTCTTTTTAATAAACCGGCGGTCAATAGTGTAAAGCACTTTGTCGTTGTAGATTTTCCAGTCGGGGATGTTGTCCTCGATGAAGCGAGTGCGCGGTAGGCAGCAGGTAGCATCCATACCCGAAAGATTGGTGTAGATATGTTTTACCGTGTCATAAATAATAAAGGGTTCACGGACAGGCATGGCATCAATGCGGTCAAAATACACGGCACGTAATGAATCCATGCTTTCGTATTGTTCAGAGAAAAACATGGCACAATCCATCGTAAACGGGTCGATACCTGTCTCTTCCTTGAAAAATCCGCCCATCATCGACCAACCTTTGCGGTCGGTGATATGCCCCATGCCACCTAAAAGCAAAAACTTTGCTTCGGGATCTTTGTCAAGAATGCGCTTAATCAGGTTATCCGCTTCATTCCTCTCGCGGTCAACCCCCCAACCATCGGCCTCATAGGGGACAAGTGTATAGCCCATGTTGAGAGCCGTCCTTAACAAGTCACCGAAAACGGGTTCATCGCTGTAGAATCCCGTCTCTCCAAGTAGCACAGTGCGCCGCTCATTCACAATGGAATCCTTTGCATATAAGGTTTCAGCGGCAAAGTAATGGTATCCGTTTTGATAGCATTTTTCCAACCAACTGATAACAAAAGCCCTGTTATGGGGATTAAAATGCATCTCGTTAAGCATGATGACGCGATTGTTCTCAATGATGCTGTCCATCACTTCCGACAACGGTATTACCATCACGTTTTCATAGTTCTTGGCAAAACGCGTCTTGTCTGAAAACAAACTGCCTTTTTCGGCCATACGCATGGCATCCTTGTAATGCCCAACCCGAGAATACAGAATACTCATCAAGTCATTATAAGGACGTTCTAATTGTGAGCCGACATAAAGGCTGTCCAAATCGATAAGTTTCTTCAAGGAGCGATAACTGAAGCCATCTTCCTTGGCTACTGCGTAAGGATTTTGGAGTTCGTTTTGCGCTTGCAGTTTTAACCCTCCCGCCATCAGCAGGAGCGCAAGCAGGGTGTAAATCTTCATGTTTTTCATATTCCTTTGGTTTTATCCTCGATTTTTATGTTTTGTTATCGGCAAAGGTAAGCATAAAAAATGCTTGTCAAGGAGTTTTTGAGGTACTGCAAGGCTATGTCCATACTTTTTTGAGTTGCTAATTTTTCAAAACATTGTTTATCAATGATTTAAAAAATTGCATAACAAAGCCTTGTCCCTATGATTTTTGCAATAAAACGACAAAAAACAAGGCCAACCACTTTCGCAGCTGGCCTTTTTTTTATTTTTCCACAACCTTTTTTCGATGCACAAAACTCCAAACAATCATCCCAATGCCGATAAGCACGAAGGGAACGCTGAGCCACTGGCCCATGTCGAAGGTCATGTTGCGCTCGAAGTCGACTTGGACGTTTTTCAGGAACTCGATGCCGATGCGTGAGCCGAAGATGATGATGAGGAAAGTGCCGAACATCAGGCCGGGCTGCTTGTGGCCGAGGTCGCGCTTGTAGTACATCCACAACAAGATACCCATCGCCACGAAGCAGAAGAATGCCTCATAAAGGCCCGTCGGGTGGCAAGGCAGCCACTCGCTTGGCGGACAAGGCGCATCCCATGCGTTGCAAGCCGTGTAGTTGTCGACCGTGCCGCAAAACTGCTCCGCGCCACGCATGAAGACAAAGCCCCACGGCAACGAGGTGGGCGTACCGTAGATCTCGTGGTTCATCACATTGCCCACACGAATCAATGCCCCGACGAGGCACACGGCCACCACGACGCGGTCGAGGATCCAGATGTAGTTGATCTGCTGGAGGTTGTCTTTCTCTTTCTTCGATTTGTTGTAGTTGCGCACATAAAACCAAAGGCCAATCAAGATGCCGATGGCGCCGCCGTGGCTGGCCAAACCGCCTTCCCAAACCGCCAACATCTTCAACGGATGGGAGAGGTAATAATCAGGCTCATAGAACAAACAATGACCCAAACGCGCACCTACAATAGTAAACACCAGCATGTAAATCAGCAACTTGTCCAACGAATCGTCGGTCATCTTCTCGCGCCGATAGATGCGCTGCATGATGAAATAACCGATTAAAAAGCCCAAGGCCCACAACAGACCATACCAACGAACGGAAAGGTTCCCGATGGAGAAAAGTACGGGGTCGACGTTCCAAGTGATATAATTTAACAGCATGATTTCAGAATTTTGGTGCAAAAGTAGTGATATTTGTTGAATTGAGGATTGTGAAGTGTTTAATTGTTTGCCTATGGCTCATGGCTTATAGCCTATGGCTGCCCCGATGTATAGGCAAGCCATAGGCTATAGGCCATTGGCCATAGTTGAAAAAAAACTTCATCAAAGTGTAACTTTTTCCGCATTTCTGCGTATTACATTTGTAAAAGATGGACAGAAGTCAGTACAACCAGTGCGTGGAGCTTTATGCCGACAGGCTTTTCCGCTTCGCGTTCTCGAGCCTCCGCAACCGCGAGCAGGCCGAGGACGTGGTGCAGGAGAGCTTTGCCCGCGTTTGGGAGAAGGTCAAGACGGTGGACTTTGCCAAGGCGAAATCTTACCTCTTCACCACTGCCCACCATGCCATGATTGACGAAGTCCGTCAACGACAACACTTTGCGAGCATCGAAGACCTCGCCCCGACCTGTGAGAAAAGCACCCAAATCCCCTACCCTGATGTCAACGACATCCTGCACAAGGCTTTGACCACTTTGCCCGAAGCGCAACGCAACGCCTTGCTTTTGCGCGACTACGAAGGCTACAGCTACCAGGAAATCGGCGACATCACGGGGATGAGCGAAGCACAGGTCAAGGTGAATATCTTCCGCGCCCGCACCACACTAAAGAACAAACTGAAGAGCATCTGAAAGCCTTCGTCGCGGCACAAGGCTTGGATTGGGACGAACTCACCGAAGAGTTGCCCCATCTCGAAGCACCTCAAATTGCCTATGAAGGCAAGGAAAGTCTGAAACAAAGGTCCCTGAGCCCGTACAAGTCGAGGTCCCTGAGCCCGTCGAAGGGCCGACCCCAACGCAACATCATCCCGCTCTATGTCAAGATCGCCTCGGTTGCCGCCGCTGCCGGACTGCTGCTCACCGTCAGCTTATGGCCCGAAAAACAACTGCCAAAAGTGGAACCTATCGCCAACCTGAAACCTATCGAAGTCAGTCGCATCGTCACCCATGAGCCCACGAGCTTGCTGCCGAGACGAGCTATAGAACGCATAGACCCCTTGCCACGCACAGGATTACGCAGGGATGACATGCTTTCTGAAAGCCGAAACAATGGGCGCAATGTTGCCGAGAGGGACGCAATGCCTTTGTTGGCCGAATTACCAACAAAAACCATCACCGGTTTACAGACGGACTTGCCTCTGACCAACTTTGACGCGCCCGACTTTGACTTCTTGGCCTGGCACATGAACACCGACCTCGCCCTTGCGCAAATCGACGATTATAGTGCTGATGATGAAATTGACGAGCGTGACCT
>DAIOUZ010000089.1:9172-11796 GCA_036759285.1 Candidatus Limiplasma sp.
CATTGAAAGAGGCATCTACCGTTTGACCGAGGGTCGCCACGACAGTATTGAAGACCTCATCTTCTCCGGCTTAACCACAGCAAAGAAAGAACTCACCTTAGCCGCCACCGACTTCGCCCTGACCACCTATCACCAAGTTGATGAACGATTCGAGGAGGCCAAGGAACAATGGGAAGAGAAACTCGGAGAATGATATAAAGCACGCAGAATCCGCAGAATTTCAGGAATATATACACGTAGAGACGTAGCGCGCTACGTCTCTACCATTTTCATAATTCAGCGGATTCTGCGGATTCTGCGTGAGGATAACTATCTGCATGAAACGATATCAGAAATTCAGGCTGAATCCAAAACTTGCGGTATGGCTGCTAGGACCATGCGCTTCAACGAAGGTGGGCAGCAAATTGTAGTAAGCAAAGAAGCCCAGACCCCGACCGCCAACACGCAGCGATGCATCCAACTTGTACGGATTGACATAATAGTCGCTATGCACCTTATTTACGTCTCCATTCTGGAACTTGATCTTGGTCCAAGTGTCGACACGCAAGCCACCCGTAACACCAGCGGCGATATAGAAGCGGCGTGAAGGACGCACTTCAATCATCAAAGGAGCCTGGACATATAGCACACCGAGTTTACTTCTCTTAACGATGGCCTCGCTTGGGTCAATCCATTGGCCTTCAAGACGATTCTCCCCTTTTATGAGGCGAACCGGATGGTTGAAGCTATAGTTGTTCCATCCCAAACCGATACCCGTGAAAAGGCCTGCCGTATGGCGGCGGTTGAAGGCGATGCCTATATCAGCGATGTTGAAATTGAACACCCAACTCCTCATGGGACGCAGTTCCAAGAAGTCATAGCCTTCAAAGCCAGCCGATGAGCCAGGACCCAACAGCATATTCAATCCTGCCTCGAAGCCATTCCAGTTGGCATCATAAAGGAGACTCTTTTTTTCATGACGCTTGCCCTTCAATTTGCCTTCCTTTGACGATGTTTTTTCCACGACATTCGATTTCACAACATCCAAACCGTCGACATTCAAGTCACCACTTCCAAGCAGTATGGTTTCCAACACATTGCATCTACCCTGAAGGATGATATCACCAGAACCATTCAGGACAACATGTACGGTATCGTAATCCAACTTCATAACCATGTCGCCCGATCCACCATTATAGACATTGATATAATCGCCTATTATGGTGTTCTTGCAGATGACATCGCCTGACGAAAGCAACTGGATGTTCTCAAGCTGCGAGATTTCAACTTCATAGTCGTCTGAACTGGAAAGAAGGAGCATTCCCGACTCCGTACGGTTGTCGGAGACTATCTTGCCCTCTTTCTTCAATGAAAACTGTCCTGGAGTCTGGCTGATAACGACATCGCCCGAACCCGTTACCCGAATAACGCGAACTGGGGAATCATCTTTTTTTGCAGGACGATAGTCGTTCGGCATATCATATTTTTTCTCAAACTCTGAACCCCACTGTTCCATCTTGCGGCCCCATTCTTCCATTTCTGCGCCCCACTTCTCCATGTCTTCCTCAAAACTCTCCCAATCGACCGAATCATTGAGATGCTGAAGGTACATACCCAGTTCTTGCATCAGTTCGGGAAGCTCCGACATATTGGGAGTAATGACCCGAAGGGTATCCGCTTTTTTCGGATCAGCACCTCTTTTCACCACAGTAATCGTGTCTTGTGCCTTCACGCTTCCGAAGGCCAGCAGCAGCATGGCTGCAATAAAAAATCTTGTTTTCATTTTTATTGATGTTTAGTTGTTTGTCGTAACTTTTTTCTTTCTTTGACGAGGGACTTGGGACATAGGACAAGGGGTAAAGGTCACTGAGCCTGTGGTCCCTGAGGCCCATCGAAGGGTCGAAGGGCCGTCACGTAGTCTCGCGTCTTATCGTCTCGCGTCAACACACGTAATACGGAGAAACACGAAAAAAGTTACAGCTTCACTCAAAAAAAGCGAAAAAATGGCATTTGCGCTCGGAGGTGAGCGTCTCGCCTTCTGTCAGTTCCAACTTTACGTAAACCTTTTTCAGGTCTACGTTTAGCAGGCACTCGCCCAAGCCTTCCACGACATACTTTCGGTTCTCGTTGGCCACCATCTTCACCTCCACTTTTTTCTCAAACAGTGGGTGATCTTCCAAGTCGCACACCGTGATGGACAATGTGCCGTCGATGTCACTCAGCAGGTCGGAGGTGACGAAAACGCCATAGTCTTTCCTGTCGACCGACAGCAGCACTGGCGCATAGAGCGTTTTGAGTCTTTCATAGAACACTTTGGGATTGCCGTAATAGTCGATGGACGACCAAGACGTCACGGGCCAAGCATCATTAAGTTGCCAGTAGAGCGTGCCCATGTTGTAGGGCTTCGCCGTGCGGTGCGCCTCGATGGCGACCTCCATGCCGTAGGCCTGCGAGAGTTGGCTCAAATGCACATATTCCTCAAAATCCTTGGGTTGGACGTCGGGGTAATAACGCTTGATGAAGTCGTCAATCAGTTGCGTGCCACGGGCATGTTTCTGGTGCGCCGCAATGACCTCTGCATCCTTGTTCAACTCCTCGCCTTGCGCGATTTTTTGAAGCGTCAAATAGTCGGGATAGCTTTGGTA
>DAIOUZ010000089.1:11806-12930 GCA_036759285.1 Candidatus Limiplasma sp.
CGGCCTACCTTCTCGCGATACATCTCGTATGGCTGCTCGCCCCACCAAACACCCCAATAGTGCACATCGCCTTCGGTCAGGCTCTCGGGACGACCCCATCCTTTTGAGGGTGAGCTGGGCCAATAAGGGCGCGTGCCATCATAGTCGGCAACGGCCTCAGGCAGAATGCCTTCAAAGAGCTTGTCGTAGCCCGCCTTGATGGCTTTGTCATCATCTTCACTCCAACCCAAAGACTGCTGCCAGCCCCAGTTGTAGTAGCCTTCCGAAATCTCATTGCCGCCACACCACAAGGCTAAGGAAGGATGCGAAGCCAGGCGTCTCACCTGTTCTTCGGCCTCAATTCTGGCATTTTCAAGGAAAGCCTCATCATAGGGATACATCGTGCCAGCATACATGAAGTCTTCCCAAACCAAGATGCCCAATGAGTCGCAAATATTGAAAAAGTCGTCCGAGGGATAAACGCCACCGCCCCACACACGCAACATATTGAAATGTGCGTCTTTGGCTTGACGGAGCAACGACAAGGTGTTGTCAGCGTTCATCCAAGTCTCGATCATTTCCTCGGGAACGTAATTCGCGCCTTTGGCATAGAAGGGCACACCGTTCACCTTGAAATAGAACGCCCGACCTATGCTGTCGGGCTCATCAACCATCTCGAAAGTTCGGATGCCCGTCTTGAACTTTTTGGTGTCCAGTACTCTGTCGCCTTTTTTCAACACCACCTCAAAGTCATACAGCGGTTGCTCGCCCATCTCATTGGGCCACCAAAGCTGGGGCTTGTCCAAGGCAATTGGCACTACTGTATGTTGACGGCCCTTCGACAGGCTCAGGGACCTGCTGGCTAAGGTCGTTGAGCCTGTCGAAACGCCGACCTCAAAAGTTCCGTCTGTTTCATTCTCAACATCCAAATGCAGCATCAATTCTGCCCTTTCCGCATTAGCCGCCTGCGTAACAATATAGGCATTTTCCAATCGCACCTCCTTCCAACCCACCAACTTCACAGGTTTCCAAATGCCCACATTCTTGTACTTCGGTGCCCAGTCCCAGCCGTGCTGATAGGGTGCCTTGCGCGAAACGGCATACTTCTCAGGCAAGCGAGGTTGATGTTGCTCATACAAAGCCAA
>DAIOUZ010000090.1:0-3137 GCA_036759285.1 Candidatus Limiplasma sp.
ACAAATAATTTATGGAAAGGCTTGCTGGTCCTTGTTTTGGGTTTTGCCATGACCGCTTGCCAAAAGGATAAAAACGACCCGCTGAAAATCATCTCCACACAGGAAGTGGTCCGCGATGGCCAAGTGATCGTTGAGGCCAGCTATCATAACGAGTTGAAGAAGATGTATTTCATCCTCGTTTCGCCCAACACCGCTGTCGTCACCCGAGCGACGGATTTCAATCCCGAGCTAGTCAACAGGCAGTATTATGGGAAGGAAGTCATTCCGTCTGAGTTCACGCATCTTGGCCAGACATATACGGTAGTAGGCATCAAGGAATCTACTTTTCAGGAATGCAACAAACTGACTTCCATAGTGTTGCCTAATACTGTGACCGAGATTGGCAATTCTGCGTTCTTTTATTGTACGCAATTGCTTAGCGTTACGCTTTCCAACTCGCTCGAAGAGATTGGTTATGACGCATTTTATGGATGTGGCAACCTAGCCTCGATGGACCTACCTGCTTCCATCAGGTGGATTGGGCTACATGCTATTGGGGGATGCACTTCCATGACTTCCTTGACCTGTAGGGCAACCACTCCTCCATCATTGGGACTATCGGAATCGGATTATCAGGAGTCTGGTCTTCAAGTAGTTAAAGTCCCTCAAGCCAGTGTGGAAGCTTACAAATCCGCTATGGGATGGAGTCAGTTTGCTGATATAATTGTAGGATATTAGAAATTGAAATTCAATAAATTATTAAAGTATTAACCATAAAAAATTTATCCGTATGAAGAAAATTGTTTTAATCGTTTTGGTTGCCCTGTTTTCAGTTCAATTGATGGCGCAACGTGTTCCCAGTGAAAAGAAAATGTCCATCTCGGCAGGTGTACTTCAAGGTGGCGGCGGTCTCGTCGGAGCTGACTTCGAGTTCATGTTTGGCAACCATTTCAGTGCTCAGGCTGGAATTGGATTCAGGAGTTTTGGTGCGGGCATCAATTATCACTTCAAGCCTTTCATCAACAGTTCTATGATTTCGTTGTTATATTGGCACCAAGGCATAGGTAACACTTATACTCAAGCGTTACTTGGCCCTGTCTACACCTTCAGGGCACCAAAAGTATTTCAATTCCAAATAGGTCTCGGAGCTAAAGTGGGTGAAGGACCTAATATCCCAGAGGCGAATAAGAACGTCCCAGTGATGTTGCTTTACAGCATCGGTGTTTACTTTCCAATATAAAAATGATGCTATTCTGAGCCGTTTTCAGCAAAAATCATAGGGACAAAATCGGGCACCGTTTTTAGTTAATATATTGAAAATCAATAATGACTTGAAAAAATCATAGGGACAAAATCCCATGGGGGCTTGACAAGATGATTTTTTGGATGTTTTTTGCTATACTTTTGCATTATGAATTTCAAATCCAATAACTAACACCTAAAATTAAAAATATTATGAACAACAAGAGATTTAGTTCCAGAACGCTGCTTGTTATGTTTGCAGCAATGCTGCTTATGGTCATGTCCGCATGTAAGGGCGATGTTTATGGCGATTTATTCATCAACAGGGATCCTGTGACTTTCCGTGTGCAGTCGGATGAAGGAAGACCCCTGTCGAATGTAAGCCTGAAGACCGAGGAACTCGACGGTTTCGATTATGACCTCATTGTTGAAGGAACGCATTATGCCTATACTGATGCCGAGGGAATGGTCACCGTTGAAGCGGCTCGTAACAACCAGGGTCTACTCGCAGAACGTACCACAAGGTTCACCTTTACGGCCACGGATTATGTCGTTTTTGACACCATTTTAAATTCTTGGACAGATACTATCGATATTGTTCTCTATAGATAAATCATACTACAATGAAAAAATCCATGATTATTGCAGCCTTGATGTGCTGCATTGTGTCGATGTCGGCACAACAAACCCAAAACGAGCCGGAGGCTTTGAAGTCCATGAAAGCCAAAATCCAGCAGGTGGAACGGCTGAACCGACATGAGAACAATTTCACCGTGAAGTTGGACAGCGTCACAGGCGATGGGATTCGTTTCCTGTACGAATACGACGACCGCCTCAACTGCACTAAGGAAATGCGTTATTATGATGACTGGCTTGAAGATGTTTTTGAAAACACCTACGACGAGTTTAACCGCTTGATTTCTATGACACATATTGACAATTATTACAATTCAACGATAAAGGAAGAATACACCTACAACGCACAAGGTCTGATCATGGAAGAAATCGCCTCATATCCATTAAATGGCAGTTGGAAACCATTCGACAAATGGACATACGAGTACGACGAGGACGAAAACATGACTTTGGCTGTCAGATACGTTTTGTATGCCGGTGACGAATGGTCTGAATATAGGAAATTAACCTGTGAATACGAGAACGGCCTGATGCAAACCGCGGTGTTTTACCACTTTGAAGATGAGTGGCAGCCTGAAAGCAAGAACGATTTCTCTTACAATACCCAAGGGCTTTGTATCGAGGAAATCATCAGTGAGTACATATATGAGGATTGGGCTTTTTCCGAGAAAAACGGATACTTCTACAACGAACAAGGCTTGCGCTCCGAGAGGATTTTCTATGACTACTATGCAAACGGCGAATGGCACAGCCACACCAGAAGTGTGTATGAATACGACGCCGAAAACAACCTTGTTTCCTTGGTTTATTATGGTCATCCTTCCAACTCGCAAGCGTGGACAAATACCGAAAAATATGAGTACACCTACGATGCCAACAATAACTGCACAAGTTATCTCAGATATTACTACAATTCCGGGAATTGGCATTTTGACTACGGCTACGGCATGACCTACGACCCGACAGTGGATATTGAGCAAATAGCAGGTCTTGACCGATTCTGGGATGCCTTATGGGAAGAAATGATGGTTTATGCTCCAGTTTATAGCAAGTTGCAGCAACTCACACTATTGGAAAATGGGGAGCCTGATTATTTGATGGATTTCCATTACTCGGGCTTCAATTCCATCGACGACTCGACGGAAAACCATCTTGCCGTTTGGCCTAATCCTGCCACGGAAACGGTTTACATCGAAGGCTCCGAAGTTGCCGAGGTGCAGGTTTACAATGCTCTTGGGCAGATGGTGAAGACTGTGCGGGGGACTAATGAGATTGATTTG
>DAIOUZ010000090.1:3181-3650 GCA_036759285.1 Candidatus Limiplasma sp.
AATGGAGGCATAATTTATCAAGCGGCGGTGGGAGGTGTTACTGGTGGGTAAGTTGCTCTTGCCGCCGCGGTTAACAAAACAAACATTGCTCCATTCCCGAAAGGGAATCTAAAATAGAATAACAAATTAAACATCAACGGAATATGAAAAACTTGAAGATTTACACCCTGCTTGCGCTCCTGCTGATGGTAGGAGGAATGAAGATGCAAGCTTTAGCTTCAGATTTCCAATCAGAAGAATTGCTTTGTTCAATTATCAGGACAGACCCTCCACAGGTGGGTGTTGACGGACACGAAGGTCAAGCCGCGCAAAGCAACCATGTCTTGTTTTTCACCTTAAACGGTGCCTATAGCAATACCCATAACCCTTCGATAGGGTTTTCAGTTGGACAGTTTGGGCAATGTGGATGGTTCGTTTCAGTAATGAGCGGCCTCCACTTTGCTGGCATATTTCCTGATGCCCAGTGTGA
>DAIOUZ010000090.1:3660-6431 GCA_036759285.1 Candidatus Limiplasma sp.
GCGCTTTCCGTCATAGGCGGCATCGTACCCAAAATCAACGATTGGGCATCTTTTAAACTCGGAATGGGTTTCGGAAATCGTTCTTTGTCATGGAAAACAATGGATGACCGTTGGGTGCGCAACAAAGCTTATTCCCTAATTGGGGTGGATGTTTCTGCCGGGTTGGTGTTCAAAATGGGTCATTTTGTTCTAACGACAGAGGCAGTAACGACCAGTCTAAAATCCATTGAAGGGAAAGTCGGCATAGGATATAGTTTTAATAATAATAAAAGTAAATGAAAATGAGAAAATTACATTTCATCGTACTGGTAATGCTGAGCGCAATGGCTGCCTGCACGAAAGTTCCTGAAGTGAACACAACCATTGTTCATGTAAGTTCTGAACAGATTACAATAGGTCCAAACTCAGCGTCATTTAGATGTAGCGTCAGTCATATTAATATGCAAAACATCTATATTTACTATGGCACAAATGAGGACAACATGACTCGAACCGAAATGCAAGTTTATAACTTAATCGTGTGCGCTGACCTTTTGAACTTGGAGGAAAACGCCACTTATTACTACTACTATGAGTTTGACAATGGTTTCAATTCCATGTCAACCATTACGAAGACGTTCAATACAATAATCAATAATCCAGAAAAATGAAAAAGCTATTGATATCGATGTGTATGGCCGTGTTACTGCTTACGGCTTGTACAAAAAGCGAAGAATTTCATCCTGAAATGGGATATGGTGATTATGAAGTCATCACAGTGAAACCTGAGAGCGTTCACATAAGATATTTCTGGAAAGATATGGAAAGGCATAGCAGGACTTTTTTTTGTTATCGGCTCAAGGACAACGGCTCCATTTATGATAACGACAACCTTCGAACTGAAATGTCAAAAAAGGAGGATTGCTTCGACTTGGTATTAACGGATTTGTTGCCTGATACCACTTATTATTTTTACTATCTAGACTATTATTGGTGGGACTCCATAGAATCACAACCATCTATACATCACACATCCTCTGAATTCCACACACAACCCCTTCCTTGAATAAAACATCACCTATTAAAATCATAAAACAATGAAAAAGTCAATCATTATTGCAGCCTTGATGTGCTGCATCGTGTCGGTCTCGGCACAACAAACTCAAAACGAGCCAGAGGCTTTGAAGTCCATGAAAGCCAAAATCCAGCAGATGGAACGGCTGAACCGCTATGAGAACAACTTCACCGTGAAGTTGGACAGCGTCACTGGGAATGAGGCTCGTTTTTTATACGAATACGACAATCGCCTCAACTGTACCAAGGAAATGCGTTATTATCCGACTAACACTTCATGGTATCTCGAACAATCTTTCGAAAACACCTACGATGAGCAAAACCGATTGACTTCTGTGACACACCTTGACACTTATTACAATTCCACGACGAAGGAAGAATACATCTACAACACGCAAGGCCTGATAAAGGAAGAAATCCATTCTTATCTGTCGGATAGCGCATGGAAATTGACCGAAAAATTCACCTTTGAATACGACGAAGCTGGAAACATGGTTCTGCTCATGAAATATGAGTATGCATATAACGATTGGTACGAAAAAGGCAAAGAGGTCTGCGAATACGAAAACGGTTTGCTTCAAAACGAAACGTTTTACAGTTGCAATGCTATAGGTGAGTGGCAGCCCGAAACCAAATTTGAATATGCCTACAATGCACAAGGACTATGCAAGGAGGAACACATCAATTATTATGGGGATAACGAATGGGTGTTGTATTTTAAGACGGAGTATGCCTACAACGAGCAAAGCTTATGCTCCGAAATGATTAAATATGAACGCTATTACGACCAATTGAGAAGCTTTGGCAGATACTTGTATGAATACGACGAGTCCGGCAATAAGCTTTCCATGATTTACTTTGATCATCGGAATGACTCGCCAGAGTGGTCATACGTCGATAAATACGAGTATTCATACGATGACCACAACAACTGCACGGCCTACCATTTATTTGCTTTCAATTATGGGGAATGGCGTTTCGACTATGGCTACGACATGACCTACGAAGCATCGGTGAGTATCGAGCAAATAGCCGGCCTTAACAGGATTTGGAATGCAGCAGAAATGGATGTCCCGATATACAGCAAGTTGCTGCAATTCAAGATTTGGGAAGACGAGGACGAAAGTTTTGTGTTGGGATGCTATTACTCCGATCACAGCAGCCTTGACGAACCGACGAAAAACCATCTGACCATTTGGCCCAATCCTGCTACGGAAACGGTTCACATTGAAGGCTCCGAAGTTGCCGAGGTGCAGGTTTACAATGCCATGGGGCAATTGGTGAAAACCGTGCAAGGCAGTAATGAAATCAACGTGAGTAGTTTGGCGGAAGGGTTTTATCTGCTACGCGTTACGGATGCGGAGGGAAAAAACTATACGGCGCGGGTGGCTGTGAAAAAATAGGGATTCCGCCGCGGTTCTGATTTCCATTTTTTAATACAACAACCCAAATAGCCACAAGGGAATTTTGTTCCCGAAGCCGATTTCAGTCTCGTCCGCTGCAACATAACTGTTGGGCAGGTCGCTGATTTGGCTGAAGCCTTTGCTCTTACCGCCCACCTCGAAAAGGAACTGTCCGTCAACTAATAAATCGCCTTGTTTCGGGTAGCTGATGCCATGGCTGACAGAAAGCATGGCCGAAAAGAACGATTCTCTGACGGTGCCTGTGTCCGCAGGTCTGTTGAGGGCATACATCAGATTTGGATTGTTGAATAATAT
>DAIOUZ010000090.1:6488-11858 GCA_036759285.1 Candidatus Limiplasma sp.
GCCCATGGCTTTCAGGTTCTTCGTCTCAGCCGTCAGTTGGCGGATGAGTGCCGACCGCTCCAAAAGCGACAACAAGCGGATCAGTTGGTTGCGCGTCGTGGATAGGATTCCGCAAAGTGTAGTCATGTTGGGTGTGAACGGAACCATCTTGGCTAAGGTCATCAAGAGCCGTTTCGCTTTTTGAAGCGTCTCGTATTCAATGTCTTCCACGGCGGGTATGTCGTTTTCAATGACAGTGGTCACCACTTGCTGAAGCCGCTCAAGGTAACTTTCCGTACTGGTAGTTTCGAGGAAGAAGGGGTAATAGCCTTGTTGGAGGTATTTTTCGAAATGAGGCAGCACTTTCAGTTTTGAAGTGATGGATGATGCCGTTTGGATGTGTTGTGCCAATAGGTCTTCAAGCGAAAGGGTTGGCAGTTGCGCAATCTTGTTGATGGCAAGGTATTCTCGGAACGATAGTCCAGGCAGGGTGTATATCCGAAGCCTTCGCGAGAGGTCTGCTTCTGCATTGTCTATCTCGAGAAGCGACGAACCGGTGAACACGATGTGGAGCTGTGGATAGTCATCGTAAATATTTTTGATTTCTCGAATCCACGTAGGATAACGGTGCACCTCGTCCAAAAAAACGTGGCTGACACCATGTGTGTATAGGTATTCTACCAACTCAGACAAGGTGTGGTCGCTAAACCAGATATGGTCAAGTGAAACATAAAATGTAAGCGACAAATCTTTGAAATTCAGTTTAATGTGTTGGAGCATCATGGTGCTTTTCCCAACGCCTCTGGCTCCTTTGATACCGATGAGACGCTCGTTCCAGTCTATTTTGTTATAGAGAAACCGTTGAAAAGTGCAATCCGTTTCTTCCAATCTTCTGGTATAGGCCAAAAACAATGCTTCCATTTTTGAATATGTTATATTTTTGCTGCAAAAATACAAAATTTTTCTTTATAAAGAAAGAAAATTTCAAAAAAAGTTTCTTTGTAAAGAAAGAAATATAATAAAATAGTTTCTTTATAAGGAAAAAACATGGATAACTCATACTCACTATGTCTAAAATGGCAATTTTTCTTGTAATCGCTATGACAGCAATTCAAATTGTTGTATCTTTGCCGCCGATAAGCGGTGCCGCGAGGCTCAATAGGGAATCGGGTGAGAATCCCGGACAGTTCCCGCTGCTGTAAGCTCTTCGCGCTGGCTATTATGTCACTGAAAACTAACCATTTTCGGGAAGGCGGCCAGCCCAAGGGAGTAAGTCAGAAGACCTGCCGCCTGTCGTTGAAACGAAGCTTTCGGGACAAGAGCTGGCTTTCCTTATAGATTAAGGTGTACCCTCGTTTTCCCCAAGCATTTTAATGTAATGAATTGAATGTCAAACCTAAAATTATATTATTATGCGTAAAAACTTTACATTATTGTTCCTTCTTGGAATCTTTGGTCTGTTTACGACCAACCTGTTTGCACAACAGGATGCTACCATCGACCCTGCCAACATCCGCTACTGGATTGGCGAAGGCGAAAATCAAGTGGTCTTCATCGTCAACTGGGCTGAGCCCGACACGGCTTTGGCTTGGGGCTACCGTTTCGAAGCAGATTCTATCGTTGTAAAAGACATGATGGACAAGATTGCTGAGGTTGATGCACGTTTCTCCTACACCTTAGGACCTTGGGGCATCGGTGACATCCTCTTTAACGACGGTGTCCTTGACTTAGGCATTACTACCGCTGGTTACTGGATGTATAACGTCAATGGCGAGATGGCTATGGTGGGCTTTGACGCACAGAAAGTCACCAATGGCGACTATGTGAAATGGGGCGACACGAATTGTGGCACTATGATTGACCCTGAAAATTGGGTCTATGTTTGGGAAGAGGAAGTCGTAGCTATCTATACCTATGCAGTAGAAGCCAAGATTGATGCCTCTGACATCCGTTATTGGATTGGCGAAGGCGAAAACGAAGTGGTTTTTGCTGTCAACTGGAATGAGCCTGACACTTGCTTGGCTTGGGGCTATCGTTTCAGCGAAGAGACCGTGACCGTGAAACATATCATGGATGCCATCAAAGAAGCTGACCCACGTTTCGATTACGTTGACATCGGCTGGGGTGTGGGCGATATCTATTATTCAGATGGTGTCCTCGACCTCTCACTTTATGGCACGTATTGGCTGTATAACATCAATGGCAACATGGCCGGACTTGGCTTCGATCAACAGACTGTTGTGAATGGCGATTTCATTAAGTGGGGCGACGAATCTTGCGGTATTGAAGTTGCTGCCTGGACTTATGTTTGGCCGTCGGAAGTGGGTGCTGTGTACACCTATGCTGTTGAAGCCAAGATCGAAACGCCCGACATCCTCTATTGGGTAGGTGAAGGCCAGAACGAGGTCGTCTTCGCTGTCAACTGGAACGAACCCAACAGATGCTTGGCTTGGGGTTATCGTTTCGATGGTGAGAGCGTCGTCCTGAAAGAAGTGATGGATGCCATCGCTGAAGCCGACAGACGTTTCTCCTATACGACTGGTGATTGGGGCGTTGAAAACCTCATCTTTAATGTGGATTCCGACGGAACGCACTATACACTCGCTGGTCAATACTGGCTTTACAATGTGAATGGTGTCATGGGCTGGTATGGCTATGAGGCCGAGCCCCTCTCCAATGGCGACTTCATCAAGTGGGGCGACGAGTCATGCGCCACTGAGATTGCCGAATTTACCTACGTCTGGACTCAAACTGTTGAGCCTGTTTGGATGAACACGGGCATCGATGAGATGCAGAATACCTTGTCCGTCTACCCGAATCCTGCCGTGAACGAGACCTTCGTGACCATCGAAAGCGCTGGCATGAACACGATTTCGGTGTACGATGTCCAAGGCCGCATGGTCAACATGGAAAGCGTTGAAGCTGTGGCTGGCGAACAAGTCCGCATCAGCACCGAAACGCTGAATGCAGGTGTGTACTTCATCACCGTGAGCAGCGACAGTGCTGTGCGTACCGCTAAACTCGTGGTGAAATGATGAAAAGGATTTCCATCCTGCTGTTGGCTTTGGTGCCGACGATGCTTTGGGCTCAGTTTGCGCCTGAGGCGGGTGTCGTCGGCACCACGGCCATGTATGCCGACTCGTCGGCCTTTGTGGCTTGGGCTACAGGAATCGAAGTGGAACGTGGTCCGATGAATATCGCCGATCCGAGTCTTGGCCTGGCGAGTTTTGGCCCCGATTTGTCAGTGGTGTTAGGTAAGCCAGGCGGCACAATGGATGTCATCAGCCTCGGCGACGGTGGTTCGGCTACCTTGACTTTTGCCTCGCCCATCTACAATGGTCCAGGCCCTGACTTCGCGGTGTTCGAGAATGGCCTCGTCAACGCACAGGACAACACCATCTGTTTCCTTGAATTGGCCTTTGTGGAAGTCAGTTCCGATGGCGAGAACTTCTTCCGTTTTCCTGCTGTAAGCAAGGTCCAGGATACCGCACAGCTGGGAGGCTTTGATTGTATCCATGCCAGCCTGATCCACAACTTCGCTGGAAAATACGCGGTGTACTATGGCACGCCTTTCGACCTCGACGAGGTGGAAGACAACGCCTTGTTGAATAAGAACAAAATCACCCATGTGCGCATTATCGACGTGGTGGGCAATATTGACCCCGAATATGCCAGCTATGATTCAGAAGGTCATGCTGTCAACGACCCTTGGCCCACTCCGTTCAATTCCAGCGGTTTCGACTTGGATGCTGTCGGCGTGATCTACGACATCGCCCACTACGATGTTCCTGAAAACGAGATGGAAGTCGTTGCCGTCTATCCCAATCCCGTGAAGGACCGGCTGACGGTGAATGCTGAAAACCTGCAATCGGTCGAAGTTTACAATCTTGTCGGACAGTTGGTTATGACTTCTACATCCTCTGTCATCGACATGAACGACTTGAACGAAGGCATCTATTTCGTCCACGTCATGGCTGAAGGGAAGACCGTTACGAAACGTGTTGTGAAACAATGAATTAAACTATGACTATTGACCATGACTATGACCGCTTTTTGAAATAGGAAAATCTTATAATAATGATGAGCGGCCATAGTCTTAGTCATTAGCCATAGTCAAAATAACAAACAAAAATGAAAAAAGTAAACCTGTTCCTGCTTGGCTTCATCGCCGCGTTGTTGTTCGCCTGCAAGCCCGACCCGACTCCGACGCCTGTCAATCCCAACGATTCCATACCGTCAGTCGAACTCAAGGGTGTCTTTGTGCTCAACGAAGGCAATTACCAGTTCTCGAACGCTTCGCTGTCATTCTATGACCCCAAGACCGACACGGTGTCCAACAACCTGTTCTACAAGGCCAATAATGCTCCAATCGGCGACGTGGCCGAGAGCATGGCCTTGGTCGACGGCAAGCTGTATATCGTCGTCAACAACAGTAATCTCATCTATAAGGTGGATGCCAATACCTTGAAATGCGACTTGACGCAGCCTTTCAAGCTCGGTGACTTCTATTCGCCTCGCGAGATGTATTTCATTAGTCCTGAAAAGGCGTACGTTTCTGACCTTATCGGCATGGGCATTTGGATTGTCAATCCGAAGACTATGTCACACGCAGGTTTCATTGAGACGGGTAAGACCACCGAGAAGATGGTGCCAGTGGGCAATGAGCTGTATGTTAGCAACTGGTCGCTTTATTACATCGATCCCAGTTCGCACGATAGCTACAACACCGTTCAGGTCATCGACATGAACAACGATGTCAAGGTAGCTGAAATTGAAGTGGGGAAGGAGCCTAACTCGATGGCGGTCGACAAGAACGGTCATGTGTGGGTGCTTTGCGAAGGCCGATCATGGGACGTGGGCTACGGTGAGAAACCCTCTTTGTGGGAAATTGATCCGCGACTCAAAACCGCCCAAAAATGTTTCGAGTTTGATGGCACAGCCTCGGTGTTGAGGGCCAATAGTGCTGGAGACCAGCTCTTTATGATTTACAACAACGTGGTGCGCCGCTTCGACATCACCACGAAGACCTTGTCGGAGACCTTTAGCATCGCCGCTGAAGCCTCTGGTTTGTTCTATAACATGGCTGTTGACCCGGACTCGGGCGAAATCTATGTGACTGACGCCAAGAACTACATGATGAACGGCACGGTGTATCGTTATACTGAAGACGGCCTGCTGCTCAGCTCGTTCGAGGCGGGTGTCATTCCCAGTGCAATGTTGTTTAAATAATTGATATTCTTTGGGGGATTGCAAATCCCCAACTCAGTTTGGGCGGATGGCAAATCCGCCCAAACTTTTCAAAACAATTGAAAAAAATGAAAAAGACCTGTCCCCGTTGCGGAAAAGAATTCGAATGCGTGCATTCCATCGACTGCTGGTGTGTGAAAGTGA
>DAIOUZ010000090.1:11868-12866 GCA_036759285.1 Candidatus Limiplasma sp.
CGATGCCACCAAAGCCTATCTGAAAGAACATTACAACGACTGCCTGTGCAAAGATTGCTTGGAGGAAATCAATGGAAAGTAATCGCATTAGTTCATTCGGATTTGGAATCCGAATGTTTCGAAATGGGGATTTGAAATCCCCGTATTCAATGCGGTCGGATTACAAATCCGCCCGAACACTATTATGGGCTTTATTCTTTTTGCTTTTTGCTGCCTGTGCGCCAAAAGGCAAAACTGACATCAAAGAAACTACTGAGGGTGACAACATGATGCGCTACGCGCGTAATGTCGTCGTCAACGAGGAGGACTACGGCTATTTGATGGAAGTGATCTGTCCTTGGGACACCACCTTGTCGTTAGGCAAGTTCGCTTTGGTCAAAGACACGACAGCGGCAATAGGGAAGGAGGTCACCAAAGTCAAGGTGCCGGTACAGTCAGTGATTTCGTTTTCGGCCACACAATGGGCTGTTTTCTTGCGCTTAGGCGAAATAGACCGCGTAAAAGGCATCCTTGAAGGCCGTTTCGTGACCGACAGCATCATGCGTTCCCTGCTGGAGCAAGAAAAGGTCTACGACATCGGAACGGAAGCCGCTGCCAACATTGAGCGGATGATCCAAATCCAGCCCGACATCTTGTTGTATTCGCCTTATTTCGATGGCAACCAAGGCGGCTTGAACATCACGGGCGCGGTGCTGTTTCCCTTTGCGGACTACATGGAAAACACGCCCTTGGGCCGTGCTGAATGGATCCGTGTCATTGGCATGCTGACGGGCTGCGAAGACAAGGCGGATGCCTGGTTCGATGACATCGAGCGACGTTACAATGCGCTCTCGACATTATGCGCCAATGTGCAACACCATCCAACGGTGTTTTCCGACTTGGCCTTTAATGGGCAGTGGTATGTGGCAGGTGGACAGAGGTATATCGCTCAATTGTTCAAAGATGCCGGTGCCGACTATATCTGGAAGGACAATCCTTCTACAGCAAGCTTCCCCTTG
>DAIOUZ010000091.1:0-2603 GCA_036759285.1 Candidatus Limiplasma sp.
CTTCAAGTGCGTATTTCATCCATGGTACAAAGCCTGTCGTGATCAGTTGGAAAATGATGAGCAGAAGTGATGCCCCGACAAATAGTGCCTTGCCGTTGTTTTTCTTTCTAAAGATTTGTATTAAACTGAAAACCAATATCGTAGAAAGAATGAGTTGTATGATTTGCGTGATGAACTCAGAGGTGCCTTCTGATGCTTGACTCTCGTTAAAATAGTAGGAATCAATGTAATAGCGGCGAAATATAACGGTGATAATCTCAAAAATGAATAATAAACCATAATAAGTGATGGCAAAACTCGCCGCCAACTTCATCGCTGTGGTGAGCTCAGGTTTCAAATTGAATATTTTGCCTTCACGTTGTTCCATGGTCAATCTGGATCTTGAGGGTTTTGCGACAATTTCATCCGTTTGAAATACATATAATAAAGCAGGATGAATATAGCAGTGAGTAGCAGGTCAGAGACGAAAGGTGAAGGCTTCTGCAAGGGATACATGAACACGGAATGGGCAATCAACATGCAGATTTGTGCGATGGAATAGATATGGAAACCGCGTTTGTCGCCTCTGAACATTCTCACAACACCTACCAACGAGGCGATGAATAACGCCAACAAAATTAGATAATAGTTGGGGTTGACCTGGGAGAGAATGTGCATAGAATCATTCATGGACTTGATAAAATCTTCGCCCATGGCCGAAAAAGGTTGCATCATCTCATCGAATTGCCCGCTTTCGTACATCTCCACCATATGAGGCGTGGCGAAATACATGATGATGGACCTCAGGATGTTCCAACAAGCGTTAATGAATGACAACACCAGGAGGATAGTCATCCCTGTGGGGCGGTTTTGGGGTTGTGTGGTGGTTTCCATATTATTCGTTTTGTTTGTAGGGCTGTCACATCGTGGCAGCCACTGTGATTTTACCATGCGGCTGCCGTAATACGACAGCCCTACAAACCATTATTCATTTTTCAAATCATCAAAAGCCAGCGGGTAATCCTTTACGAATTGCACGCTCTTGGCAATCTCGGTGTACATCACCTTGTCGATGCGTACAAATTCCACCTCCTTGCGGTAGGCAGCAACGAACTTCTCGATAATGGGCGACGACTTCAGCGGACGGCGGAACTCTAAAGCCTGAGTGGCGTTGAACAGCTCAATGGCGAGCACGCGTTCCAGGTTTTCGGCCACACGCAAAGCCTTGGTGGCTGCGTTGGCGCCCATGCTGACATGGTCTTCTTGACCTTGTGACGATTCGATGCTATCCACCGAAGCAGGTGAGCAGAGTTGCTTGCTCTGGCTGACGATGCTCGCAGCGGCATATTGCGGAATCATGAAGCCACTGTTAAGGCCAGGCTCGGCGACGAGGAACGAAGGCAGACCGCGTTTGCCGCCAATCAATTGATAGATACGGCGTTCGCTGATGTTGCCCAACTCAGCCATGGCGATGGCCAAGAAGTCCAAGGTGATAGCCAAGGGTTGACCATGGAAGTTGCCGGCGCTGATGACCAGGTCCTCATCGGGGAAGATGGTTGGGTTGTCGGTGACGGCGTTGATTTCCTCGCTGAACACGGAGGCCACATAGTCAATGGCATCCTTCGAGGCACCATGCACCTGCGGCATGCAACGGAAGGAGTAGGGGTCTTGCACGTGCTTCTTCTCTCTGACAATCAGCTCGCTGCCTTTGGTGAACTCGCGCACGCGCTTGGCGGTGACGATTTGTCCATTATGGTGGCGAATCTGATGCACTTGGTCGAAGAAGGGCTCGATGCGGCCGTCGAAGGCTTCCAAGGAGACCGTGCCGATGAGGTCGGCGAGGTAGCTGAGGCGGAAGGCTTTCAGCAAAACATAGGTGCCGTAGCTGCTCATGAACTGGGTGCCGTTGAGCAGGGCCAGACCTTCTTTCGATTGCAAAGTGATGGGCTTCCAACCGAACTTCTTGAGGACCTTTTCGGCAGGGACATTCTTACCTTGATAATGCACCTCGCCCAGACCGAGCAAGGGCAGCATAAGGTTGGCCAAAGGTGCCAAGTCGCCGGAGGCACCGAGTGAGCCTTGGTTGTAGACCACGGGCAACACGTCATTGTTGAAGAAGTCGATGAGGCGTTGGACAGTCACGACTTGCACGCCACTGTTGCCATAGCTGAGGCTCTGCACTTTCAGTAAGAGCATGAGACGGATGATTTCCTCGGGCACCATTTCGCCTGTGCCGCAGGCGTGCGACATGACGAGGTTCTTTTGCAAGGTGCTCAGGTCTTCCTTCGAGATACTGTGGTCGCAGAGGGAGCCGAAGCCAGTGGTGACACCGTAGATGGGCTTCTCAGGGTTTTCCATCTTCTTGTCGAGGTAGTCGCGGCATTTCTGGATGCGTTTGATGGCATCGGCGCTGAGTTCCAGCTTGTAGCCTTTGGTGAGTATTTCGTTTACCTGTTTGAAGGTCAGTTCCTTCGATGAGATTTTATGGACTTTCATATTGTTGATTGTTTGTTGATTGTTCGTTTGTGTAAAAGCAGGGGTTAAAACCGCCTGCTTAATGGCCTGTCGCCCCTACGGGGCTTGGTTTTATATTATCGTTTCGACCAATTTGTTTGCCTCCACGG
>DAIOUZ010000091.1:2613-12839 GCA_036759285.1 Candidatus Limiplasma sp.
GTCGCCCCTTCGGGGCTAGGTTTATTTCATTATTGTTTCCACCAATTTGTTGGCTTCCACGGTTTCTTGTGTGCCTTCCTTCATGAACTTCACGGTGAACTTCTGCTCGGCCACCTCTTGCTCGCCAGCGATGACGACGATCGGGATGGCACGTTGGTTGGCGTATTTCATCTGTTTCTGGATCTTGGCGGCATCGGGATAGATTTCCGCGTTGATACCGTGCTTGCGCACTTGGTTGAGATATTTCAGGCAATATTTCTCTTCATTCTTGCCGAAGTTGAGGAAGATGACTTTGGTGCTTTCCGACATGGTCTCGGGGAAGAGGTTGAGGCCTTCCAAAACGTCGTAGATACGGTCGGCACCGAAGCTGATGCCCACGCCGGAGACGTTGGGCAAACCAAAGATGCCCGTGAGGTTGTCGTAACGACCGCCACCCGAGATGCTGCCAATCGCGAAGTCCTTAGCTTTCACCTCGAAGATGGCACCCGTATAGTAATTCAAGCCACGAGCGAGGGTGAGGTCAAGTTCAGTATCGATACCTAGTTCCATGTTGTCGATGTAGTCGAATAAGGTCTCTAATTCGGCGATGCCTTTTTGACCGACTTCGTTGTCCAACAAAGGCTTCAGTTGAGCTAACTTCTCGCGTGTGTTGCCCTTCATGAAAAGGATGGGCTGGAGTTTGTCGATGGCGGCTTGCTCTAATCCTTTCTCGGCCAGCTCCGCGTTGACGGCATCAATACCGATTTTGTCCAACTTGTCAATTGCTACGGTGATGTCGACCAAAGCATCAGACTTGCCGATATATTCGGCAATGCCTGCCAGTACTTTTCTGTTGTTGATTTTCAGTGTAACTCTGATTTTCAAGGCATTGAAGACCTCGTCAACGATTTGCACCAATTCGGCTTCGTTCAACAAGGAATCGCTGCCGATGATGTCGACGTCGCATTGGCAGAATTCGCGGTAACGGCCTTTTTGCGGACGGTCGGCACGCCAAACAGGTTGGATTTGGTAGCGCTTGAAAGGGAAAGCGATTTGGTCGCGGTACATGGTGACAAAACGTGCGAAGGGCACGGTCAGGTCATAGCGCAAGCCTTTCTCCGTGATTTTTGAAGCTAATTTCAAGGATTCAAGCGGCTCGCCGTTTTGCTCCACGCCACTCATGAAGTCGCCAGAATTGAGCACACGGAAGAGAAGCTTGTCGCCTTCTTCGCCATACTTGCCCAAAAGCGTGCTGAGGTTTTCCATGGAAGGGGTCTCAATGGGTTGGAAACCAAAGCGTTTGAAGACGGTTTTAATGGTATCAAAGATATAATTGCGGCGCACCATGACTTCGGGTAGGAAGTCGCGGGTGCCTTTGGGAATGCTGGGTTTTTGTGCCATTTTTGAAAATTTTTGCAAAAATAGGAAAATTATTAAAGTAATGGTCCATCAGCCCATAGATTCCGTTCGCCCGACATTTTTAACCTTTAGTCATTCGACCTCCAATGTCATTCCTGGCAAGGGATGAGCGACTGGAATCTATTGGAGGTCGAATGATGTAATCTATTCTATGTCGGGCGGGAATGACATGGGCTGAATCTATTTCAGTTCAAACTCTTCGCCGTGTTCGGGAATGAAGATGTTGTCCCAGCCTTCCTTGCGCAACTGGCGTTTGTAGAACTGCTGGGCTTCAAGGTCGCCATGCACGATGAAAGTCTTCTTCACCTTACTCGGGTCTTGGCAGCTCAAATAGTTGATCATTTCCTTGTAGTCGCCGTGGCCGCTGAAAGCATCGATCTCGTAGATGTCGGCATTGACTGCGTGCTCCATGCCGAAGATGGATACGGTCTGGGGCTTGGGTTTGGCCAAGAGTTTGGCGCCCAAGGTGGTCGGGGCGCAGTAGCCGATGGCAAGGATGCTGTTGTTGGGGTTCTCGATGCTGTTGGCGATGTGGTGCTTCACACGGCCAGCCTCCATCATGCCCGATGCCGAGATGATGATGCAGGGTTGCTTGGTGGCATTCAAGGCTTTCGACTGGTTGATGTCGCGCACGAAGGTCAAACTATTGAAGCCGAAGGGGTCGGGATTGTATTCAATCATGTCCTTCACGTCGTCGTTGAAGAGGTCGGCGTACATGCGGAAGATTTCGGTGGCATTGACTGCCAAGGGGCTGTCGACGTATACGGGTATCTTCTCGGGTAGTTTGCCGTCGTTGTAGAAGTTATTCAGCAGATACACAATCTCTTGCGTGCGGCTGACCGCAAACGACGGGATGATGAGTTTGCCGCGTTTCACCACGCAGGTATCGTAGATGATTCTCAGAAGCTCTTCTTCAGCATTGGTGCGGTCGCTATGGAGGCGGTTACCGTAGGTGGCCTCGGTGATGAGGTAGTCGCAATGCGGGAACGGTTCGGGTGAACGCAGCAGGTAGTTGTGTTCGCGCCCGATGTCGCCGGTGTAGCCGATGCGGGTCATCTTGCCGCCCTCGTCGATTTCGAGGATGGCACAGCCGCTGCCCAGCAGGTGTCCCGTGTTGTTGAATTTCACCTTAATGTTATTGTCCAAATAGAGGTAGCGGTTGTAGCTGACCGTGACAAAGAGATCCATACAAGCACGCGCATCTTTCTCAGTGTAAATGGGTTGCAAAGCGGGTAGGCCTTGCTTGCGGCGTTTCTTGTTGAACCATTCCATATCGTTTTCCTGAATAAAGCCTGTGTCGGGGAGCATGATGCTGCACAGGTCTTTGGTGGCAGGGGTACAGATCACTTCTCCTCGGAAACCCAGTTTGTAGAAATAGGGGATGAGGCCGCTGTGATCGATGTGGGCGTGGGTTAAAATGATATAATCGATTTCCTTCGGGTCGACCATGATGTCGCGGTTGGCCGCGTCGGTCTCAAGGCCTTTACCTTGGAACATACCGCAATCCAACAGGATTTTCTTGCCGTGGTCGGTGGTGATGAGGTGCTTGCTGCCCGTCACTTCTTGGGCCGCACCGATGAATTTGATTTTCATAGGCATGAAATCGTTAGATTCAACATTGTTAAATTTGGCTTCAAAGATAGACAAAAAAAGTGAGGTGGCAAGAATTTGTCACCTCACTACATGATTATTTCTCGCGTTGGCGGAAAATGGGAATCATTCCACCACAATCTTCCTGACGGCCTGGCCGCCATCGGCCTCGATGTGCATCATGTAGATGCCTTTGCCCATCTGCGAAAGGTCGATGCGGACTTGGTTGCTTTCCACCTTGGCGTTGTAAACCGTCTGTCCGTAGGTGTTCACGATGCGGATGTGGCTCAAGCCTTCGCCTTCAACGATGATTTCGCCTTGGGTCGGGTTGGGGTAGATGTTGGCGGAGATGCTGTTCTCGCCAATGCCTTCCGTATAGATGAAGTTGGCCACAAGGTTGCGGTCGCTCGTGATGTTGAAGATGTAAGTCATCTCTTCCGAGACCACTTCACCGTCTTCGGTCCAGTTCACAAAACGATAGTCCTCATTGCGTGTAAGGGTTAAAGTGACCTCGTCACCATAGTTGTAGTTGCCTTCGCCGGTGACAGTAGCGGCCTCCACTGGATCAACGGAAACCTGGACATCGAAAGTTTGTACCTCGAAATTGGCCACAAAGTTACGGTTGCTGAATACGATAACACTGAAGTTTGGATCGGTGGTATACACCTCGCCATTCTCTGTCCAATTGACGAAGTTGTACCCCGCGTTGGGCGAGGCTTGGATGTAGGCAGTATTACCGTAATGAACGGTGCCACCGCCGGTGACGACACCACCTTCAACTGGGTTGGCCGTCGTGGTGACGACAAAGCTCTGCAACTGGAAATGTGCCACATAGGTTGCCGACTCAGTTACGGTGAAGGTGTAGGTGGAGTTGGTCGAAACCTGTTGTCCGTTCTTGGTCCAATTGATAAACTCATGCCCGGCGGCAGGTGTAGCTGTCAAGGTGCAGCTTTGTCCATAGTTGTAGGTTCCGCCGCCACTCACTGTACCACTCGAGGTCGGGTCAGCTGTGGCAGTAATGGTGAATTGCTGTTGTGTGAAGTTGGCCACCAGAGTACGGTTGCCAGTCACCGTGAAGGTGTAGTTGGCGTTGGTGGAAACCACATTGCCGTTCTCCGTCCAGTTGGTAAAGGTGTAGCCAGTGTTAGGCGTAGCATGTACGGTGCAAGATTGTCCTTGTTGATAAGTGCCGCCGCCAGAGACGGTGCCACCGAGGACCGGGTTGGCCGACACGCTGATGGTGTAGCTTTGTACAGTGAAATTGGCCACCAAGGTACGGTTGCCAGTCACAGTGAAGGTGTAGTTGGCATTCGTGGAGACCACATTGCCGTTTTCCGTCCAATTGGTGAAGGTGAAGCCGCTGTTGGCCGTGGCCGAAACCGTGCAGGATTGACCTTGCTGATAGGTGCCGCCGCCAGTGCCGGAGCCGCCATTGGTCGGGTTGGCCGACACGCTGATGGTGTAGCTTTGCGGCTGAGCTTGGAAGTTGGCCACCAAGTTGCGGTTGTTGTTCACCGTGAAGGTGTAGTTGGCTTGGTTGGACACCACACTGCCATTCTCCGTCCAGTTGGTGAAGGTGAAGCCTGCGTTGGCCGTAGCCGACACTGTGCAGGATTGTCCTTGCTGGTAAGTGCCGCCACCAGAGACGGAGCCGCCATTGGTCGGGTTGGCCGACACGGTAATGTTGTACTGTGTGCTACCACCGCCAGTGATGTTGATGGTTGCAATGTAGGTAATCTTGTTGTAGCCGAACACGGTCAGTGTGGCCGTTCCTGTCGTGCCGGGAGCGGTGAAGGTGATGTTGGCCACACCATTATTAATAGTAGCCGAGCCCATGATTTCGTTGTTGCGAGTCAGGGTGGCCAAGGCACCGTTGCCGTTGGTGGCGTTGACGGTGAACGAGGTCGCACTGGTGCTCAAGGTGGAAGCGTGGGACACGTTCATGTCAGTGGGGACGGCATTGCGCAGTGTCAGGCAGGGATCGCCGAAGAGAATCCAAGCGAGGTAAGTGCCTTTGGCGTCGTTGGCATTTTGGCCGTACTGGTCCAAAACCTTCATGTTGCCGTCATACGAGCATCCACCTAAAGTGCGTTTGATGTTGCTGCTGTAGCTTTCCACCAACACGTCGACCATTTCGTCTTGACCGTACATTGGCGGCTGCCAAGGCTGGCTGATGTAAGAGAACATACCGCCGATGGCACCCGTAGGTTGTGTGGGATCGGGGTTTGAGACGGTGCCGTTGGTGGCACGCAGCCAGGTCTCACCGAAGCAAGGTTGGCCGTGGTCGTATTTACCGTTCAAACAAGCAACCGACCAAACGATGGGCCACTTGTTGACATTGGTCAGCGCATTGACGTTGGTGTTGCTGTAGTTGTTAAGCGCCCAGCTGGTCTCTGAACCGTGGTTGCAATAGTTGATGATACTCACACCATCATTGATGTGTTGACTCAAAATCGTGGCATTGGAAGAATACCCGGCTACACCTGGATAATCTTGATAAACGGTGGTGTAGTTATAGGCCATAAGGTCGGTACGGATATTCTCGATATGTTGCCAGTCTTTTTCGCCAAAGTGGCCAGGTCCATCGTTGTTGCCAAGGCCGTCACCATAAGTCAGCCAAGTATCGCTGGCATTGACATCGCGTTCGTAATGGATGACTTTGTTGACCTGTGTGGTCACATGGGTTTCATTCTCTGCGGAGAAACGGCCAATGATGATGTCGTTATAGAAGTCATTACCAGCCACTTGACCGTACATGTTGTCGGACTTGCCGCCGTAGGAACCAGCTGAATATTGGTTGCCAGGGATTTGGGCCACATCGCCCACCAAAAGCACATGTGTGAGGTTGCTGTTGGCATCGTATTGGCTCTGGATGTAAGCCTTAATGGCGGTGGCGGTATTGCCGGAAGTGCTTGTGCCGACCATTGTGGTAGGTCTGCCAATCTGTTTCTTCCAGTTCACGTAAGGCTGCATGGCCGTCATGAAGGCATCGTGGCAGATGATAAGCAGTTCACCAGTCTCGACCATGGGCGTGTATTTGCTCATGCTTTCGCTGTAGTTGATGAAATGGTTGCCGTACAAGGCATCGACTTCGGGATCCATTTTCACCACATTGGAACGGCGGTCGATGATGTTTTCACTTGACAGACCATCATTGTACATCTCAACAGTCATGTTGTAATATACGCGCAAGGTCTTGCTGACAGGATTGTAAGCAAATGGGTACACGACCATGTTTTGGCCGCGGAAGTCGCGCAGGATGTAAGGTTCATAAAGACCGACATTCTGGGCAGGGAAGAAGGCATCGGTTGAATAAGCCTCGCCGTAAGTGTAAGGCACATCCTCAGGGTTGATGGTGCGTGGGAAATCGCCTTTCGAAGGGGCAACTTCCATTGGGTAATCAGCGTATTGTGCATCAACAACGCGGATGTTGTAATGTTGACGGTCGCCAACGATAGCCGGAACGGCAATCATGGGCAGGTCAGGCTCACCAGCGGCAGCGGTGCTGACCGTCTTGGGAACCGAGATGAGGTTGGCTTCGCCACGGGGCGTGGTCACCTCAAAGGTGTAGAAGCCTGGGACTTGCAGGTTGACGGTGATTTGGTTCTCGGAAGAGGAGACCAAAGTCGTCTGGATGGTGCTCGGGGTGTTGCTCTTGATGGCAACCCACTGTTGTCCGAAGGTCACGAGAGAAAGCATGACGAGGACAAGGGAAAAGAAAAGTTTTCTCATTTTGTTAAAGCGCTTTAATTTGGGCGCAAAAATAGGAAAAAACTTGGAATATAGATGCTTTTTTTGATAAAATGTCAAAACCTATCATTGTGAAGGCAAATGAGCGTTTTCGTCTGTTTTTGGAACGATATGTCCGATGTCAGTCAGGCACTTACGGGCGAGGTTGAGCGACACGTCGCGAGGATCGCAATGTCGGTTTGCAGCAAGTGCAGCGACCACTCCAGCAGCTTGTCCCATGGCCATACATGAAGCTTGAACACGTAATGCCGAATTGGCACCTTGGTCGCTCGAGACGGCGCGTCCGGCAACAAGCATATTGCCCACACTTTTGGGTAGCATTGCACCTAAAGGTATAGCGCCAATTTTGCCTTCTTCGAGGAAGACGAGACGGGCAGATTTGCCGGCATTATGCTCGTCAACCATCCAATAGGACCAAGCGAGGGCATCGTCAGGGACAATGCCTTGGAGATAATCCTGTTCGGTGATAGTCTTCTCGCCCACGATGCGATAGGTCTCACGCACCCCCACTTCTCTCGCGGATGACACAAGCTCAACATTCTCCAATCCTTTCTGGCGGTGAATGAAAGCAAGGACACGATCGCGGGCCTCTATGCCTCGTTGGTTGGTCTCCGCTCTCGCTTCTGGGGTGGAGTTGTCGGCCAAGGGAACATAGCAGCCTGATCCGCCACCTTTACTGATGAAAAACGACATGCCTACAGGCATATCCGTAGATAGTAGCACGCCGTCCTCAATGGCCTTTTTTTGCGCACGATTCACCGCCTCCCAATCGAAATCCCAGCCTTTTGACGAAATCCAGAAGAAAAACGATCCAGGTTGTCGGATGCTGTCGGGCGACTTGACACGCTCGGCTCCCGCCAAAGCGGCAATGGTTGCGTTTCCTGTGGCATCGATGACTTGCCTTCCTGTGATGGTGTCAACTTTCCATCCGTAATCCAAACGTTCAATGGAGGTTACCTCATTATTTAGCATCAATTCTACATCAGCTTCACGCAACGTTTTCTCAGCAATGCGCGAATAGATTTTTGGGTCTACGTGTACGCAACTTTCCATCCACTTGTCGGGCTCCTGTTTGGAAAAATCCGGTAATTCTCCGTGTGCTGCCTCCACCGCCTTGGCAACTAAATCCCATGTCGGACCAGCAATAATCTGCTTCTTCCAAGCGTAAAAAAGTCCAATGTCACAAACCTCGGCTTGGACGGTCGTCCCGCCGATAATGGAATCACGTTCAATGAGCACGGTGCGTGCACCCGTCTCTGCTGCCGCAAGCGCTGCACCAATGCCCGCTGGGCCTCCACCTACTACGATGACATCATAGTCTCTATCCATAGCGACCTGCTTTTGATTGCAGGCGACGAGGCTCAGCAAAGCAAGCAGCAATATGATGAAATGCCTTTTCATTATAGGATTTGTGGCGTGACTTGGAGGAATTAGTGCTTCTTTGTAAACGCCACCGAATCACCCCATGCGTTGTACAAGACCTTGTGTCCAATGGCGGCCAAACGCACATCGAGGCAGGTTTGGCATTGGTCAGGCTTGTCTTTCACGCAGGCCTTGTCGGGGTAGATGAGATAGTTCTCGCGGAATTCATTAGGGGTGAGATTCGGCATAATGACATTGGCGCCTACAGCGATAGCTTTCTCGCGCCCCATTGGGTCAACGGTTTGATTGGCGGTGGCAGCCACCATGTTGATTTCGGGCATCATCAGGCGAAGGATGGCAATCATTTTCAAAGTTAGTTCCATACGCTCTTCGGCAGTGGGGATTTGATCTCTATATTGCCACAAAGGTGTGTCAGGGTGGGGGATAAAAGGCCCCATGCCGACCATAGCCACGTCTTTTTGTTTGAAGAACAGCAGGTCATTGGCCAAGTCGTCAAGAGTTTGGAAAGGGAGGCCTACCATTACGCCAGTGCCAGTTTGGTAACCGAGATTTAAGAGCGTATCGATGCAGTCCAAACGCTTCTTGAAACTGTGCTTTTCGTCATGCGGGTGAATCTTATAATAAAGGTCTTCGTTCGAGGCCTCGATGCGCAAAAGATAGCGGTGAGCTCCAGCCTCGAACCACTCACGATAAACCTCTTCCGTTTGTTCGCCCAACGACAGGGTGATGCCTAAACTACCATTGTCAATCTTCTTGATTTCCTTGATCAAATGGGTGATTTTGTCGGTGAAGTCCTTGTCGGAACGTTCACCGCTTTGCAGGGCCACGGAGCCATAGCCAAGTTCGTGCGCCAGTTTGGCGCATTCAATTACCTCTTCGTCGCTGAGTTGATACCGAGTGAAATTAGGGTTTTTGCTCCTTACGCCGCAATAGAGGCACGACTTGGTGCAGATGTTGCTGTATTCGATGAGTCCGCGCAGATGCACATAGTTGTCCAGATGGGCCAATTTGGTCTGCAAAGCCTTGTCGAACAACAGCTTTTTGTCGTCGCCTTCGGCGGCTAACAAGGTTTTGATGTCGTCTTTGTTGAGAGAGGACCCTGAGCCTGCGGTCCCTGAGGCCTCTCGAAGAGTCGAAGGGCCGACTTTATTTAATACTTGTGGGATAGACATGAGTTGAAATTTGGCGCAAAGGTAGTTATTTCCGAAAATTATCTATATTTGCAAGCTAAATAATCTATGTTGGGACTAAACTTAATGCGTTGGTTATGAAATCAAAATTAGATTTTTGTGAGTTGTTGATTATTATATACTCTTTGTTATTAGTGCTTTGTTTGATGAAAGAAATTGCTTGTTTGGGCTATTATTCTTTTGTGTTTGATAAGGAAACTCGGGCATACTTTCATGAAAAAGTGATATTACCAGAATATGACAAAGAAACCGGCGAAGTTACGAATTCTGATGAGGTCACCGTTTGGGAATACTCAGGTTTTATTCCAGAAAACTTTGTTAAAGTCAACAACTATTTCACCAAGTATGCTGGTGGTAAAGCTTCTGTTGAAGCTTTGGTTTTGTTGGGTCTTTTTTTGCCCATGCTGATTTGTTACAAACGAACATACACAAAGCCATATTTCCCTATTGTGTTCCTTGCCCTGATCTTTGTAATTGCATTGTTTGTTTTGCCTCGTTTTTGTGGGGGATGATAAAGAATCTTCCTATTGAAAAAAGGTGTCCTGAGGCTCCTTATCAATATTTTCCCTATCTTTGCCGCGAATTTTGAAAACGAGTTTTATTTTTTATTATGACAAAAGCATTGAAAATCGTGGTGCTTGCCAAGCAGGTGCCCGATACTAGAAATGTGGGTAAAGACGCCATGACGCCTGAGGGCACCGTGAACCGCGCCGCTTTGCCCGCCATCTTCAACCCTGAAGATTTGAATGCCCTCGAACAGGCATTGCGTCTCAAGGAACAACATCCCGGCAGCACCGTGGGCGTGCTCACTATGGGCCCGCCGCGCGCCGGTGAAATCATCCGACAAGGTCTCTTCCGTGGCGCCGACACAGGCTGGCTACTCACCGACCGCCTTTTCGCAGGCGCCGACACTCT
>DAIOUZ010000092.1:0-12780 GCA_036759285.1 Candidatus Limiplasma sp.
GGAGCGAGGAAGAGGTTCTCGGCGATGCTGTAATTATATAAGGTGTAGAAGGGGAAGTAGCCAGTCGTGCTGGTGCCTTCACCGATCTGGGCCTCAAACGGAGCAGCGGCAGCGCCACCACCCATTTGGATGCCGGTGTAATTGTTGGTAGCCATCGGGCCGCCTTCGCCATAGAAGTCCTCAGTGTAGAGGGCAACTTTACCGTTGTCACCGTAGGTAACCTCGGCATTCAAGATCTGGTCTTGGTCGAAGGTGAGCTTGTAGACAGCATCATAACCTTCCGGAATTTCCGGGAAAGGCAGGGTGTAGTCGTTGTGGAGCACAGTGTTGTGGGCCACGGCAGGAACCTCGACAAACGGGAAGCTCGTGGCTTCTTCGCAGGCCAGTTCCCAAACATCCGGAACCTCGGGAGCGTAGAGCTCAACCGTAACGGGCCAGATGTGAGCGGCACGGTCGCCTTCGGTGATGGCGACGAACTGACGCTCGATGATGCCAGCTTCAGTGCCGTTGGTGCTCATGTTCAGAGCAACGTCGTTGTTGCGGACCACTTGGAAAGGAAGTTCCTCACCGGCAACGGTGAACATGCCATCGCTCGGGGTGAAGTCCAGAACATTGACCGTGTAGGTACGACCTTCAGTGTACATGGTGAAGTTGAAGGGTTCCATCCATGCGCCGGCAGGACGAACGCCCAGGTTCAGCGCGTCGATGACTTCCACGTCACCGTCCATGTACTTCACATGCAGTTGGTCACCAACACCGCCGCCGCCACCAGCATAATTGAAGGTGGTCTTGGGCAGGAAGTTGCGCTGCGTGGGAGAGATACTGCTCAGGCTGCTATAGCTATAGCCTTGAACAGAAGCACCAGTAACCGACTCGCCATAGAATGCGCAGCTCTTGTAAGTGCCTTCCACGGTATTGTAGATACCGACGAGAAGGTTGCCGCCATTATAATGGTAAGGCGTGCTGAAGGTGATCTCCATTGTCGACTGGGTGCCGTCAAGGGAACCTTCATAAACTAGTGTTGCTCCATCCATGCCTTGGAAGGCACTGATGGTCGTAAAGTCAACTTCCGTCATGAAAACTTGGAAGTTGGCGATTCCCCAACTGGCAGCAGCCGGAGAAGAGAGATAATACGTCATACCGCTGATGTCGGCACCAGCCATGTCGGCCAGATTCTCAGCAGGAACGACGTATTCACACTTGAGGTAAGCATCGGCATAAAAGCCGTAGACTGGCACGTAACTGTTGGTAGCAGTACCATCATTCACGGTCAGCTCCTCAGCTCTCACAAAGCCTGTAACAGCCAGCAAGAGCATCATCATCAAAGAAAATACTTTCTTTTTCATAATGAATTGATTTGGTGAATAATTAGGTGAATTGAATTAATACTAGTATTAGATAAACCGTCGCTTGGGGCAACAGCTCCTACTAATCCTTTAATAGGAATTAACCCATAAAATGGTTGAAAAAACATGATAAAACGCGTTTTAACTAATTGGTTAACATCTTTAAGACTTGCAAACGAGCAAAAACCCTTAGTAAATAAGTGTCCTAAAAGGGTACAATTTGTGGATTTTTTGGACACTCTATAGGACAAAAAAAGGCTGCCACGATTGACAGGGCAGCCTTTTGTGAAAATCTGGATTAGATTAGTACACCAAGAACTTCACGCAGGAAGTGTTGGCACCCTGGTTGAGACGCAGGATGTAGGAACCTGTGCTGAGGTTCTCCGTGTTAATTCTAATCTCTTGCTGACCTTCTGCGAAGCGGCCTGCATTCTGATTCATCACCATGCGGCCGGTGAGGTCGAACACTTGATAGCTGACGTTTCCATTGTCAACCATGTTAAAGCTGACCGTAGCCTCGCCACGAACCGGGTTAGGATACAGGTTAACAGTAACAGCCTCTTCAACAGCAGGAGTCTCAGGAACGACAGCGAATTCTTTCTTGTAGTTCTCGCAGCGGAACACACCTTTGCCATAAGTAGCGGCATAGATGACACCCGTATTGTGAACACCAGGATAATCCGTTACGAAGGCACCGTCTTCAGTGATATTGATCGTCTGTTCATCCTCATGATAGAGGCGCTGTTGTTTCAGTTCCATAACAGGAACTTCACCCATCATGTGGTTATCGGGAGTCCATTGTGCGCCAGCGATGTTATCGGTTCTGTAGATACCGCGTTCAGTACCCAGAATGACATCACCCGTAGCCATCTCAATCAATGAGGAATAAACGGGCATCTTAGGCAGGTTGCCTTGCACCGAGTTGAACACAGGTTCGTCAGCCAAAGCGTTGGTCGAATAGAACACATAGTCGTCATTGCCATAGTTACCGCATGTGACAACCACCTTATTGGGATTGCGAGGATCCACCGAAACCGAAGTGACGCATTGACCACTGACAGGAAGAGTAATCTCGGTAGTAGTGACAGCGAAGAGCGAATCCGTAATGGTGCCGGATGTTTCATCGACGACTGTATTGAGGTTAGAAACGCGGTAGAATCTACCGTTCTTCATACCCACAAACATGTGGTCGGCATCATCGGAGAGACCCATGCAGAGAGGCTCACCAATAAATCCAGCATGAACCTTGTCAGCAACCTTGCTCCACTTAGCTTCAACAGCGAAGTTCAAAGGTGTAAGGGTCATATACAAAGCATCGGTAATGGCAAAGAAGAATTTGGCGCTGATAGGATCGTGGACTTCGATGGAGTCACCAGCGGCAAGCGTGTGGGGCAAAGTATAGTTGAATGGGAAGTTGTTAGCACTCATGCATTGAACTTCCGTACCACCAGCGATGGCAAGTGAGTCTTCATTATGGAACCAAATCGTTGTAGGATTCAGGTCATCATCATAGTTTTCGTGCAGCAGGATAGGCATGCGGAACGAAGATGTGCTGTAGGAAATGCTGCTGGTGAAGTTGGTTGACACCCAGTCCTCACCTGCGGTTTCGGTACGTTGCAGACCACCACCGGTATAGGTAACGAAGAACGTGTTGGGGTTGACCGACGAGATGGCGCAAGGACCAGCATTATAATCGTCATCGAACATACCCATATTTGCGGCATCAGAAGGATTGATCCATGTGCCGTATCCCATCGTATTGCTGGAGGCATCACCTTGAATCAAAACGGTGCCGTGGTCAAGGCCAGCGGCCAAAATGCGAGTGTCTTTTCCAGAATAGGCAACGGAGAACATACGGGTTGTGACATAGTTTCTATTGCAGTTGGTGAACACGAATCTGTCAGTACCTTTGTAGATACCGCCATCGGTACCCACATAGCATTCATTGGCATTGTTCGGATTGAACACCAAGGTGTGATAACCGATATGAGCATAAGAAGCATCGTAAACAACCGTATTGTAGGTAATTTGTTCGGCAATGTAGTAACCACCACTAGCAGGCTTTTCAAGCTTCCAAATTTGATGGCCCAGCACGTAAATAATACCATCATCGTTGGGGTCAACAACTAAGCCATGGTTATAGAGGCCGTAACCAGCATAAAGATTGTGGCCCTGAACAGATTGCACATTAGGCAAAGCTATAGCCCAGGTTTCGCCTTGGTCTTCAGAGACAAAAACACCAGCGTGAACACCGTCGGTACCAATGCTAGCTGCATAAATCAGGTCAGCATTATCAAGAGCAACGGCGATGTCATACAAACCGGCAGCCTTGGGAAGGAGGGTGTCGCCTTGAAGGGCATTTGCATCAGATGAATGGCAGACCAGGTCATTGACGTCTTTGCCAATGTAAACCTTACCTGCAATAGAAGCAACGATCGTATTGTCGCTAGCGACTTTCACTTCATCAGCACGGCCTTCCACAGCCAGAGTCCAATCGGCACCCTTATTGGTGGAATATTTCAAGCCATCGTTGGTGGCAGCCAACAGCATATTGCCAGCAATGGCAAGGTCGTTGACATAAAGCCATTCGTCAGCGGTAGGAGTCACAACCTGTACCATAGCATCGTTGTGTCTTGCATCGATCTTCCAGATGCCGCTTCCAATGAAGCTGTTGTCATAAGACTGCTGGCTGAGACCGTTGTAGTCAACAGCGTGATTGCCATCACCAGTACCAACATAAATGACACCATCGGCATCCTGGACCATGCAGCTGACCATCAAATCCTGATTGCCCACCTGATGCCAGGTAACACCATAGTTATACGTCTTGTAAACACCACCACCCATTGAGCCGATATAAACGACACCGTTAGGGTTATTGCTTGCATTCAAGGTATTGTCATACACAATCGAAGTGGTCAGACCACCCATGTTGTCGGGACCCATGCTAATCCAATACAAGGGATCGTCAGCGGCATTCCTGGTGGCAGGAGTTTGCATTGCCTTGAACATATCGGCTGGATCGATCAAGCCGGTGTGTTGGTTGGCGCGAAGACTGCCCATAAAGGCATTCGCATTCATCGTTGATTGGGAACGCACATAGTGTCCACCTTGGTCAGCAATGGCCATTGTTTGGCCTAAGACCATGATTACCAGAAGTAAACTGAAAGGTAAAAATCTCTTTTTCATATCATGAAATTTTAATTAATTAGCTAATTTACACTATTTCCATGCGTGTTTTGACACTTTTTCACTTTAAATATGGTCTGCAAATATAGGACATTCTTTGAAAGAAAATACACTTTAGCGAAAAAAAATGTGATTTTTTTCTCAAAAATGTCTTTTTCGTCCTCAATTTGTCTTCAAAAGCATCTCATGGATTCTTCGCTGAGCCACCCCACACTGCCATTGGCAATCCTAATCTTATTCCAACCGTTTTCGGTCTCCAAAACGTCCACTTTTGTGCCCTCATGGAGTACAAAAAGGTCGACACTGGCCTCGTTGGGTGAACTCTTCACGTTAACGGTAGGCGTCATAATGATGGCTTGGTCATGCGTCAACGAAGAACGCTTCAACTGGAAGGCAAAAATCACCGAAAGCGCAAAGGCCAAAAGGAAAACCAGTCCCGTAAAGAAACCGAGCTTACGCACACCTAATTTCCGCGCACGCAAAAACAGGAATACCGAAACGAGTAATAGTGCAAAAAACACAATGGAGAGCCACGCCCACTGATCGCCTGAAAACAGTGCCCTGACACTCTGCCACCATCGCACGATGAACGACTGCGGCATAGGTTCAATCTTGTCCACAATGGCCCGATTGGCAATCGCGAGGTTGATCTGAACATCCTCGTTCGACGGATCCAGCTTCAAGGCTTTCTCAAAATAGTAGATGGCCATGGGGTACTCACGCATTTTATAATAGGTGTTGCCCAAATTGAAATAGAGCGGCACCGACTCCATATCATTGGCGAGAATCTTCTCATAAAGCATGACTGCCGAGTCGTAGTTGGTCGCATTATATGCAGCATTGGCCTGTTCAAACCATTGATCGGCGGTTTCCTGCGCCCTACCTGTGAAGGTGAGAAAAACCATTAATATAAATAAGGTGTATCTTTTCATTGTTGTTTCCTTTCATTCATTACAAAACCTTTTCCGCTTTTGAAATCACGTCTATGCCGCGCTGGTAGAGGTCGTCCATCTTTTCCTCGGCACTGCCTGGGGCAAAACGTGCAAACTCACAGCTGTTAAGCGTATCGACAAACTGCTGCGTCAACTCATCGGGCACATTCTTGTTCTTCATAGTCTCGCTCACTGTGTCCATCGACAACTTGGAACGCTCAATACCCGTCTTGTCCGCGATGTAACCCCACAAGGCCTGCGACAACTCAATGTAGAACTTCTCCTGATCCTTGGCTTTCAGGAACTGGTAGGCATTCTTCAATCGGCCGCGCGCCACTTTATCGGCTTTGCGGTTGCGGTTGGCTGCTGTATCCTGGGTCAGCTGTTCGCGTTTCTTCAAAACGAACAACAGGATGATGAAGAGTATCAGCAAGGCAAGCAATGCCACAAAATAGGCCGATGAGCCGAAGAAGACCGTGCTTGTCGGTTTCAAGTGCGCATTACCCATCATGATATGGCGGACATCGCTACCCAAATACTTGATATCCTCTTGATTGGAAGCGAAGATGCCACCACCATCGTCACCGCCTGCACCTTTCTCCACCGTGATTTCGTATGGCTCCGACTGCAAGGTCTGATACGATTCATTCGAAGGATTGAAATAGGAAAACTCTACAGCAGGGATGCTGAAGCTGCCCGCACGACGAGGAATCACCAGATACTCAGCTTTTTTCGTTCCAGAAAGTCCGTTGGCTGTGGGATTCACCGAAGTCGTGACCTTGGGGTCATACACCTCAAAATCAGGCGGGAAGACAGGTGTAGGCATCTGCAGCAACTCCACATTGCCTGTACCTGAAACCGTAAGAGTCAAAGTAAACGCGTCGTTTGTGCTCAGTTCGGTCTTGTCGATTTCAGACTTGAAGTTGTAGTTACCGACGGCACCTGCAAACGAAGCGGGTTTGCCGTTTTCGGGGAGGCTCTTCACCTCCAAATTGAGCGTTTGCGAAGTGAGTTCCTTCTTCACGTTGGTGATGTTACGGTTGAAGAAAGGATCGTTGAAGAAGGCCTCAAACGGATCCATGCTGCGCTGACGGTTGCTTTCCGTCCGAACTTGCGCGATACATTCGATGCTCATCGGATCGATGGTGAGTTTGCCTGCTCGTTGTGGAACGATCACCATTTTCTGGATTTCTGCAGTCGTGTATTCGATACCGTTGATGTATTCAGAGCCCTGACGCAACGAGCCACCATTGTTGTCGGAAATGTCTTTGGTCCAAAAGCCAGCGTAGGAAGGCATCCGCTGCACAGAAAGTGAAGACACGGGCACCTTGGTGTAGATTTTATAAGTCAACACAACCTGGTCACCAAGATAAACTGACTTTTTCGAAGGGATGACGTTGAGAAACAAATCCTTGCCGCTGACTTTCGGGTCGTTGGTGTTTTGTTGCTGCTGACCCGAAGAAGCGCCCCCTCCCGAAGGAGCGGCATGGCTGCCGTCGTCGGGGATCACCTTGATGTCGAAAGGTTCACTACTCACTTTGTTTCCCTTAACGGTCAACGAGGCAGAACCAACATGGAACGTTCCTTCTTGATAGGCCTGCAAGGCAAAGGTATAGGTGCACTTGATGGTATGTGACATCGAGCCATTGACCATCTGGAAACTCGAACTTGTCGAGGTAAACGGGCCACCCACAACGGTGAAACCTTCAAAAGAAGGTGCCTTGAAATTCTTGCCTTCGGCGTTAGCCTCAAAAACCACTTGGAAACGCTCGCCCACCATGACTTGTTTCTTGGAGGAGACGGTCAAGGTTGGATTGTCCTGCGCCCATAGGGTCATGGGTATGGCACATGCGATGAATAATATGAATCTGAATATTGTCTTCATTATTTCCTTTGTTCTTTCGGGTTGCAAAAATACGGGTTATTTTAATATGACATATCGTTGGGCGGACACATGGGTCCACCATATTGTGTTTGTGGGCGGACACATGGGTCCGCCCCTACGGTTACCAATCTTTGTCACTCTTCTTTTTGGGTTGTTGACGCACTTTTTGTTCGTTGACCTTTTCCATGGTCTTCTTTTCTTGGTTTTCAAGGGCATCGAGCATACGTTGGGCATCTTCCTTCGACATCTGCTGATTCTGCTGCTGTTGGTTTTGTTGCTGCTGCTGTTGCTGCTGGTCTTGATTCTGCTGTTGGTCTTGCTGTTGCTCCTGATCCTGTTGGTCTTGTTGCTGGTCTTGGTCCTGCTGTTGTTGCTGCTGGTCCTCACCTTCGCTCTTCTCGAAGATGGCCGAAACCTCCACGTCGAAGTCGGGCATGGTGAAGAAATTGCCTAATGGTTGCACCTTGACGGCAGTGTCACCCACTTGATGGATGACGTATTCCTTAAACTGATAGCCCGGCTCAGGCGCATTCCGCAGCGTGACCGTCTCGCGACGCGTGGCTTCTGCTTGGTCGAGGAGCACATGACCGCCTTTCAGGGTGGTGTCGGGAATCACTTTGAAATAATCCGTGGCTTCCACAAACTCAGCCTTTACCGTCACATCGGAGTCGAGCATTTGGAAGACATTATCATCGGAAACAGGAGCCGACTCGGTAGCATCCTTATCATTGACCACTCGAAGGTCGCCCAGCTGATAGCCTTTATTAGGTTTCACGATGACGGCAATGTTGTCGCCAGGTTTTACCAAACTATCCGTCACCATAATCTTGCCGTTTGCCACGCTGGCGATGCTGACTTTCAGTGCCGTACGGAAGGTCGCCGTCACCGTCACATCGAAATCGGGCATCTGGAACACGGTATCATTGACTGGCACCGTGTCGTTTCGGCTTCCCGTCTTGTACACAGTGAACTTATCCACCACATAACCATCTTCGCCCTTGCCAAACAACTTAACCTGCTGCCCTTCAATGGCTTTTTGGCGGTCGGCTTGAACCGTGCCATGTTTGATGTTTTTCTCAATGTCAATCCTATGTGCCTTCTTGAACTCAGCGGTCACCAACACATTAAACTTGGGCATGATGAAACTGCTGCCGTTGACCTGCACCTGCACCTCTTTGTTGTCGGCACGCACTACCGTATACTGCGACAAAGCATAATCCTCATCAGGTTTTGCCGTCAAAGTGACGCGTTGTCCGTTGAAGGCCTCTTTTTCATTAGCCTCTATCCTACCGTTCTCAGGCTGCACCACCCAAATCTTGCTCTTGACCAAATGGGCACGGCAAAACTCGAGGTTGTACAAAGCGTTTTCGTTCTCGGGATTCAGTTTCAGCGACACCTTATATATATTAAAGGCATCGTAATACTTGTTTTGCGCCAAGAGGCAATTACCCATATTGTAGACGGCATCCGATTTCAGCTTGGCATCGGGCGACATTTCCAACACTTTCTGAAACTCCTTATAGGCCGTGTCGTATGACTGCTTAGCATAGTACACGTCACCTAGGTTGAATTGCGCCTTTGCATTGTTTGGCCTGATTTCCAAGGCTTTCTGATAATTTGCAATGGCCTGCTCGTAATTGCCACTATTATAGTTTCGGTTGCCTTTGCGGATAGCCTTCTCGTCGCTCTGCGCCGAAATCGTCAGCGCGGACGACAAGAAAACAATGATGGTCAGATATTTAATGAACTTATTCATCTTTCTTCTCAAAAATATTAAACTTCCTCTCCCAGGCTTTCTTGCCCGACGAAACAAAAATCTCTATCAGCAAAAGGACGATAGCTGCTGTCACAAACCACTGGAACTGGTCCTCATAATCGGTGAAGACCTTCGCATCGATTTCCGTCTTGTCGAGTTTGTTGATGTCGTCGTAAATCTTCTCCAAACCCACGTTGGAATTGCTGGCGCGGACATAAATGCCATTGCCCGCCGCGGCAATCTTCTGCAACATCTGCTCATCCAAGCGCGTGATGATGGTGTTGCCGTTTTTATCCTTGCGATACCCCGTCTGATGGCCATATTGATTGTACTCCGGAATCGGGGCACCATCGGCGAGACCCATACCTATAGTATAAATATGCACGCCTTGCTTAGCGGCTTCTTGCGCTGCCTTGATGGCCGCATCGTTTTCGTGGTCTTCGCCATCGGAAATGATGACGATGGCGCGGCTATGGGCTTCATCGGGGAATGACTTCAGTGCCAGATTGATGGCCTCAGCGATGGCCGTACCTTGTGAAGCCACAAGGCTCGTGTTGATGGTCGAGAGGAACATCTTCGCCGCCGAATAGTCAGTGGTGATGGGCAACTGCACGAAAGCTTTGTCGGCAAAGACGATGACCCCAATGCGATCGCCGCGCATGTCGCCGATAAGCTTGTTGATGGCTTGCTTCGAGCGTTCCATACGGCTGGGTACAATATCTTCCGCATTCATTGAATTGGACACGTCGACAGACAGATAAAGGTCAATACCCTCGCGTTTCACTTCTTCCATCTTGCTGCCGCTCTGCAAGTTGGCCAAGGCCAAAATGGAGCAAGCGATGATAAGAAGGAATATGACAAATTTGAAGTTGGCGCGACGAGTGGAATAACTCGGCACCAAGTTCTCACGCATCTCGATATGGGCAAAACGCTCGAAACGACGCTTCTGTCCTATACGAAAGAGAATATAGATGATAACCAGTACTGGAATGACAATAAACCAGTAAAGGTACTCGGGATGTTCAAATCGCAATACGTTTTCCATGGCTTTAATCGGTTAAAGTTCTGAAAATAGTCTTACGCAACAGGAATTCGAGCAACAGCAAGGCGATGGCCCAAGCCACCAAAGGATAGAACTCCTCATGGAGGCGACGGAACTCGGTCACCTCAATCTTGGAGCGTTCCAGCTTGTCGATTTCCTGATAGATCTCGTCTAACTTCTGATTGTTGGTGGCTCGGAAATACTTGCCACCCGTTGAGTTGGCGATGCTAGTGAGCAACTTCTCATCAATTTCAACCTTAACCTGTTGCATCTGCGTTCCAAATGGGGTTTGAACAGGATAAGGTGCTGTACCATAAGATCCTACACCGATAGTGTAAACACGGATTCCATATAATTTGGCCATTTCAGCAGCCGTGTAGGGGTCGACGGAACCCGCGTTGTTCATACCATCAGTGAGCAGGATAACCACCTTCGAGATGGCTTCGCTGTCCTTGAGTCGACTGATGGCTGTGGCCAAGCCGTCACCGATGGCAGTACCGTCGTCGATAAGGCCGTTTTTCATTTCGGCGAGCATGTTTAACATCACACCGTGGTCGGTGGTCAGCGGCACTTGGGTGAAGGTCTCGCCCGAGAAGATGACCAAACCCATGCGGTCGCCAGGGCGGTCCTTCACGAAGTCGGAGGCAACGTTCTTGGCGGCGGTCAAACGGTCGGGTTTGAGGTCACGGGCCAACATGGAACCCGAGACATCCATGGCCATCACGATGTCGATACCTTCGATATTGGAGGTCGAGTTGGTCGACGAGCTCTGCGGACGCGCCAAAGCCACGATAAGCAAGGCCAAAGCAGCCATCTTCAAGGCAAAGAGCAGGTGGCGCAGGTAGGCTTTCCAGGTCTTCGGCAACTTGGCCATCCCGTTCAGGTCGGAGAAGTTCAACGAAGCCTCTTGTTTCTTGTGGCGCAGTATGTACCAAATGATGGCCAACGGCACCAAGAGCAAGAGCCACAGCAGCTTGGGATTCGCAAATTCAATGTTTTCAAACATCTTTCACTTCCTCCTTTCCCACAGTCGCTGACTGCGTCCCGATGTCAGCCTTATCCATCTGCGAGGACGCAGATGGCGACATTGCACCATCCATCTGCGAGAACGCAGACGGCGACAATGTCTTTTGGTAATGTGCATAGCTCTCGTTGACGAAGTTCGTCATGCTGTTCAGTGCGGTGTCACTTTCAAGGGTCGAAGCCGAATATTTGGCGAATTTCACCAAGTCGGCGACTTCCATGGTATCTTTTAGTTTGTCGTAGGTCTCCTTCGGGAAATGCAAGGGTTTGATTTCCTCCAGAATGTCGTCAGTGGCCATCTCGACAGCATTGACGCCAAACTGACCTTCAATGTATTCGCGGGCGATGTCAGTCAGTGAAGAGAAGTATTCCTTCACCTTGCCCGACTGCCAGAGCTTCTGCTGACGCAGGTTCTCCAAATCGCCCACAGCCTTGTCGTAAGGCGGGATAACGGGGCCACGAACGATGTTACCATCTGCATCCACCTTGACTTTGCGGTGCTTGCGCCAATACCAAATACCGAAGACGGCCAAAGCCAATAGCAACACGGCAAGAATCCATGGGAACACCTCTTTCATCTGAATAGGTGCAGCGATGGGTTCCACGATAGGTTTGTAGGCCATGGTGGTATCGACAGTGATGGTAGTCGAATAAAGATTGATAGGATCCGTATAAGCTTTCAAGCGGTCCGGGTCTTCGAAGGACTTGGCATAAGTCAAGGCGACTGGCGGCACCTGGATTTGCCCCGTATCGAAGGTCATCAAGGTCAACTGCTGCTTCACGATGACATTACTGTCAGCATCGGCGGTGCGTTCCACCTCGCTACGCCTGATGATGTCGAGTTGCCCCGACAGCGTGTCGATAGCGAAATCGTTCCATTCCACGAACCAGCCGTAAGGCACTTTGAGGCTCAAATCGAGGGTGAAAGGCTTGCCCACTTGCACGTCCTTGCTTTGAACTTTGCCTTCCACCTCCACGTCTTGTGCCTTAAGGCCACCAAACATGGTGAGTATCGCCATCAATGTCAAAACATATTTCTTCATCTTCTTGCCTCCCTTTTTTTGAAGAGTTGCATCAAAGGTCTCACATAGTCTTCATCGGTATAAATCAGCGAGTTGTCGATACCGTGTTTGGTAAACTCGCGGTTGAGTTCGGCCGATTTGTATTGGATCATCTGCTGGTAAGCATTGTGCCAAGCGCGACTTGAAGTGTCGACCCAGCGTTCCTTGCCCGTCTCCGAATCGCGGAACTTCACCAGACCCACCTTGGGGATGTCCATCTCGCGGCGATCGGTGATGCGTAAGGCAACGAGATCGTGCTTGTTGGCACAAATCTGCATCTCCTTCTCAAAACTCTTGTCCGTCATGAAGTCGGAGATGAGGAAGGCCGTGGTGCGACGCTTGATGGCCGAAGTCAGGAAACGCAGGCCCTCGCCAATGTCGGTACCGCGTTCCGTCGGCTTGAAGTCAACAATCTCGCGAATGATGCGGAGGATATGCGAGCTGCCCTTCTTCGGCGGAATGAACTTCTCAATCTTGCTGCTGAAGAAGATGACACCCACCTTGTCGTTGTTCTGGATGGCAGAAAACGCCAAGACGGCTGCCAAT
>DAIOUZ010000093.1:0-12667 GCA_036759285.1 Candidatus Limiplasma sp.
CTTCGGTCAGCACCTCGTAGGAGAGGCCGTCGACCTTGATGTCCATCTGGCAGGCGGTGATACCGTCGCGGGTACCCGTGACCTTGAAGTCCATGTCGCCGAGGTGGTCCTCGTCGCCGAGGATGTCGGTGAGGATGGCATATTTGCCGGTCTCGCTATCGCTGATCATACCCATGGCCACGCCAGCGACGGGCTTGCGCATCGGCACGCCAGCGTCCATCAGGGCGAGGCAGCCACCGCACACGGAAGCCATCGAAGAGGAACCGTTGGATTCGAGGATGTCGCTCACGATACGGATGGTGTAAGGCATGGTCTCGTCGTGAGGCACCATCGTCTTGAGGGCGCGCTCGGCGAGGTTGCCGTGACCGATCTCGCGGCGGCTGGTGCTGCGCTGTGCCTTAGCCTCGCCAGTGGCAAAGCCGGGGAAGTTGTAGTGCAGCGTGAAGTTCTTGGTGCCTTCCACCACGGCGCCGTCGAGGGTCTGCTCGTCGAGCTTGGTGCCGAGGGTGACGGTGACCAAAGCCTGGGTCTCACCACGGGTGAACACAGCCGAGCCGTGGGCCTTGGGCAGCACGTCGACTTCGGTCCAGATGGGACGCACCTCGTTGGTCTTACGGCCATCGAGGCGGATGCGCTCGTTGAGGACGGCATTACGCACGGCCGAGCGCTCCACATCGTGGAAGTAACGCTTGGCGAGCGGAGCAACAGTCTCAAGCTCTTCTTCGGTATATTTTTCGAGATATTTGTCAAGGATGCCGCTGAAGGTCTCTTCGCGGAGGTGCTTGTCGGCGCAGCCGGTGAGGGCGAAGTCGTAGCAAGGCTGGTAGCAGTTGGCTTCGATTTCGGCGCGGAGGTTGTCGTCGTTCACCTCGTGGCAGTATTCACGTTTGGCCTTGTTGACCTGTTCCATGAGCTCAATCTGAGCTTGGCATTGGATCTTGATGGCTTCGTGGGCGGCTTTGAGGGCGCCGAGCATCTCTTGTTCGGACACTTCCTTGCATTCGCCTTCCACCATGCAGATGTCTTTCATCGAGGCGGCCACCATCAGTTCGAGGCGGGCTTCCTCCATCTGGGCGAAGGTCGGGTTGATGACGTATTCGTCGCCGATGAGGGCCACACGCACTTCCGAAATCGGGCCATGGAAGGGGATGTCGGACACGCAGATGGCAGCCGAGGCAGCCAAAGCTGCGAGGGCATCAGGGGTCTGGTCCTTGTCGTTCGACAAGAGGTTGACCTGCACGATGGTCTCGGCATGATAGTCATCGGGGAACAGTGGGCGCAAAGCGCGGTCGATGAGGCGTGAAATCAGCACTTCGTAGTCGGAGGGCTTGGCCTCACGCTTAAAGAAACCGCCAGGGAACTTGCCCGTGGCGTAGTATTTTTCCCTATAGTCGACAGACAGGGGGAAGAAATCGGTTTCGGGAGCCACTTCCGTTGCGGAGCAAACGGTGGCTAAGAGTACGGTGTCGCCGCAGCGGAGCATGACGGAGCCATCGGCCTGTTTGGCGTAACGGCCAGTGTTGAGCGTAATCTCCTGACCGTTAGGCATGTGGATGGTTTGTGTAAATCCAATAGGACCCATAATGATTAGAATTTTTTACTGTTTTCTCTTAGCTTCTTAAACGTATCGAATTGGGTGCAATAAATAGCAAAAAAAAGGCAATGTGTATTGCCTTTTTCTTGCGTTCCGCTTAAGGCGGGCGAAAGTCTTACTTTCTGATGCCCAATTCCTTAATGATGTTACGGTATCTTTCGATGTCGGTTCTCTTCAAATAATCGAGAAGTTTTCTTCTCTTACCTACCAAGCCAACCAACGCACGTTTGGCCGCCACATCCTTGTGATGGACTTTCGTTTGCTCTGTCAAATGCTTAATTCTGTAGGTGAACAAAGCGATTTGGCCTTCTGCTGAACCAGTATCGGCAGCGTTCTTGCCGTATTGGCTGAAAATCTCTGATTTCTTTTCTGCAGTTAAGTACATAATTTTCTTCTTTTTACACTAAATTTGTTGTTCTAAACGGGCTGCAAAGATACGAATATTTTGGAAACTGGGTGATTTTGAGCGAAAATTTTTGTTTTACCTCTTGCGGTTTGGAAAAAATGCTGTACTTTTGCCCTATGAAGAAAAGTACTCAATCTATTGCGTAAATTTACTCAATGCATTGCGTAAAATGCAAAATATGTTCCAAAGAGCTGAATATCAAATAATAAAAAAAAGACTTGAAGAGCCTAGAAGGTTCATTCAAGTAGTGATGGGACCCCGACAAGTGGGCAAATCGACCGTGGTAAAGCAGGTGCTGAATGACTTGAACGCGCCGTATCAGTTGTTTTCTGCCGACAATGTACCGGCCACTGATTCCGCTTGGGTGGCCAACTGTTGGGCAATGGTTCGCCGTTTGTTAGATAACCAAGGTATGGAGAGCATCATCCTGGTGATTGATGAAATCCAGAAAATCCACAATTGGAGTGAGGTAGTGAAAAAGGAATGGGATGACGATACTTTTCATGACCGTAACATCAAGGTGCTGCTGCTTGGTAGTAGCCGTGTCATGCTTGAAAAAGGATTGTCGGAATCGTTGATGGGGCGTTTTGAGGAAATTCGCATGGGACAATGGAGTTATCGCGAGATGAAGGATTGCTTTGGCTTTACATTGGACGAATACCTGTTCTATGGTGGCTATCCAGGTGCTGCGCCATTGATAAAAGACAGTGACCGTTGGCAACAATATGTACAATCGGCCATCGTTGAAGCTACAATTAATAGGGATGTGTTGAACGACACTCCGATAAGCAAACCCGCACTGTTGCGCCAGACTTTCGAACTGGGTGCGGCCTATTCTGGCCAGTTGCTTTCGTTGAACAAAATGTTAGGCTCATTGAAGGATGCAGGAAACACATCCACATTGGCAGGCTACCTCAACTTGCTGGATGAAAGTGGTTTGTTAGTAGCTCTTCAAAAATATAGCATCGACTTCGCGCGTCGGAAGGCAAGCATACCAAAGTTTCAGGTTTACGACAATGCTTTGAAAGCGGTTTACACTCCATTGACCTTCGAGCAGGCCATAATGGACAGAGACCGATGGGGGCACATATTTGAATCGGGAGTGGGAGCCTATCTGGTCAGTCAGGCATTCGTGAATCGTTTCGAGGTGTTCTATTGGCGTGAGCGTGACTACGAAGTGGATTTCGTACTTCGGAAAAAGGGCAAGGTGATAGCCATTGAGGTCAAAAGTAATGCGGAGAAAAGCACAGAAGGGCTGAATAAGTTCAAGGAAAAGTTTTGCCCGGACGCTTTCTTCATCGTCGGCGAAGGCGGCCTCAAGGCGGAGGAATTCTTGCAGATGAAGCCAGAGACGTTGTTTTAGAAGAAAACTACTTCAATCGTTTGATTTGTCGAATGCAATCGACAAAAATCGGTAAAAATTGCAAACTGCACTTTGCAAAAATCGGGGAAAATTGTTGGGTGGAGGTGGAAAAACTGCCTAATCTTTTACCATGTACCCGCCTCTATGTAGAAAGTCTTTGATCCTTTTTCGATTTCCACACGGAAAATTCCGTCGTGTTTTTCTGATACACCTTTGGGCGCTTCTATTCCGTTACCCCAGATGGCACTATAGCTATATTTCCCAGGCTCAAAGCAATCGAAATGCTCATCAAGCTTTTTGTAGAAAGCATCATCGGGTATTCTCTCAAACTCCAACACAAACTCATCCGTGTAATCTCCATTGAAAGACCGTGAGCCACGTTCATATTCAACGACCTTATAATTTGGCAAACGAACACCCGTGATGTTTTCAACAACTTTAGGTCTGACAAAATGATGCCGCGCATAGAAATCCGAATAGTTCATATTGCCCCAAATCACAGCAACTGCAATAAGTATAAGCATCATCGGCGAAAGTACAAACAGCACGATGCGCAACCACTTCGGCAGCAACTTCCAATGACCATCAAGGATGAGCATGAGCGGTGAAAACATGAGCCATGAAAGTAATAGCGCCATGGATTTTATGACAATGCGTTTTCTCATATTCTGCATTTATTGTTCGTTTTGTCTGAATCCAATGCCAGTTCGGTTTTCCGTATGATTCGGGTAATCGCGTTCCAAATAGGGGAACAGCTTGCCATAATCCTCTATGGCGTTCCCAATGGCATTGTAAGCTAGGCCAAACTCATTCATAAAATCTTTTGAGTTGCCGATGAAGGTCTGGTAACAACAGCAGATATGATCTTCCAATGCAACGAAAATGGTGTCAGTGTTATTGACATTGATGATATTGGAAGCACGGCTCCACCCCTCCATTGTGACTTTGTCAAAATCATCATCCCTGAATTTGTAAAGAATGTAAAGGTGCTTTATTCTTTTGTTATAACTATCAGCCAGCTGTATTTGAAAATGGCTGTCGTTCTTGGTCACAAGTAATATACCGTCTTTCTTTTCGTAACGGAAGCCGTTTTTGTCCAGACGTTTGCATATATTACGTTCTAAGACTTCTGTGTTTCTCGTTAAGACATTGTATAAGATATAAGCCGCCACGATGCCAATGCACATAACGCAAAACAGTATGGCCAGTCCGAGAGAGCTTTCATAAAGTGAATACAAGCTCCAGCCAAGTATTGCGCAGCCAATCAAAACACCTATGACATCTGCATAAGTAAGTTCCTTGTTATTTTCCATAGTTCCTTATTTTAGATTGAATTTTCCTCACATAATTGAATATGCCGTGTCTGTTGCTATTCTCTTTAACCAATTGCTCATTCTTTTCTTTCAGCAATGCGATTTCTGCTCTAAGCCTGGTTTCAACATCGTCTTTCCTTAAGATGATATTGAGAAGCTGCGTCTTTGTCATGTCTTCGAGTCTCATGGCTTTTCCATTTTTATTGTTCAACTTCCGTTACCTTGTTATCAATCTCGATTCTCTCGCTGTATTTCATCCTTCTGCGGATAGCGACGAGGATCATTGGCCAGGCTATGATGGCACACACGATATCCGTTATCCAGCTGGTCACACTCTCATTGTATTCTACATTGGAATTGAATTCCATGATTTCCTCTATGGTCATATTCTCTTTTTTCATGGCTTTAGTTTTTTGAGTTGCCTTTGTTTTCTTCTTTATTTTCTTCTTTTTTGTCGTTCTCCTTACGGTTGGCAATGCAGATAAAGGTGATGCCTAATCCCAGCCAAAACAGCGGCCCAAATGCGCTATTGCCCCCAGCAATAGACCCTATCAATGACAAACCGCCAATAACAACGAAGATCCATCCAAAAGCTTTCATGATTTAGTCCTCCTCTTTTTTAGGTTCAACATTCTCAATTTTCTTTGAGCAAAGCACCGCAACCAAGCCGATAAAGACATTGAACAACGAGACGACAAATGCCAGCCCAAAACCGATTTTTCTTGTGCGACCCAAGCAGCCGACACCAAACGCAAGTCCTACTGCGATTACTAATAAAAAGATTGTTTCCATTGTGTGTTGTTTTTAAGTGTTACGACTCTTAATGACAATACATGTCAAAAGGTTAACACTCATTCGAAATTTTTTTCGCATTGGATGAAAAATGCTTAAACAACGGGCTGGTCTTGTCAGATTTTTCAAACAGTGCTTTGAAATCGTCGTCCGAAACCGTTGTGTCATTGAAGGCCGTAATCAGCGCATTCTCTTCGTCTTCATCTTCATAGACCTGTTCAATAACAAGGCCTAATTCCATAGCCTCCCTTCTAAGCATCATGTAGGCGGGGATGTACTCTGGGCAAATCTTAAGCAATTGTTTGCAAGTGTCAAGATTGGAAATCCCAAGTTGCGCATTGAGCTCCGCTTCAAAGAGGTATTGTTTCTTGTCAACGACAATCCTGTCAATCGATGCCTCCCCAGCAATACGAATCATTTGTGCCATTCCCATGGCTTTATCATAAAGCCTCAATCCTTGCAAGGCTTTCCCCTTGATGAACATCGCTTCGAGGCATGGCCTACGGTCAAGCACCATGTCGGCATAGCCGATGGCTTCCTCCAAACGGTCACTATATAAACAAACCACAGCATTGAGGAAGTTACACGTCATGCTGCAATCCTTCAGTAACGGCACATCCTTCGTCGACCCTATGAGGCACTTGTCATCGAGCATCACGTCAAACATCTTCTTCGCCAGCAACGCGGCATTGCGGTAATCACCAGCCTTCATCTTTTCCATCGCCCATTGCAAACACTCCATGGTAGCACTGTCATGGTCTTTATCATGCAGGTGCTTGTAAAGCACACGACCATGCGTTAGTTCGTCATCAATCAGAATGTTGTCATTAAACGAATTGGCCAATGCCTTTATCTCTGTATTTTGTACAATGTGATGGTGGCGAATCTTGTTGCTGAGTGTCAGTCCTTCAAGGCTTTTCATGCGGCTGATGGCCACGTAAGCCTGACCTGGTGCAAAAGTGCCACGGGTGAGGTCGAAGTGCATACGGTTGAAGGTCATGCCCTGTGACTTGTGGATGGTAATAGCCCATGCAAGCTTTAACGGATATTGGGTAAACGATCCCGTTACTTCCGTTTCCACTTTCTGGGTCTCTTTGTTGTACACGCTTTTGTGTTTTTCCCACACCATCTTTTCCACATTGATCTTTCGGCCATCTTCCAGCGCCACCCTGATGTGGTCTTCGCCCAACTCAATAACTTTGGCGATGGTTCCATTTACCAGTCCATGGCCAAAGTCATTACGACAAAAAATCACTTGCGCTCCGGCTTTCAGCCGCAACTCCATGGGAACAGGAGTTTCTTGAATGCGGAAATCGCCTTCAATATCTCCCTCAAAGCTAAACTCCTCCGAGTCGATGTCATCCAGCTTCTTTTCATTGATGCCATCGGCCAATTTCACATAGGCAGTCAGAATAACTGAGTAATCGCCCACCTTGTCATCTGTACTCACCCGCTGATTCAGTATGTCTAAATCCTCATTCTTGTTTTCACCCAAACGCATCCTGTCAAGTATTTCCAAGAAGTGTAAATCCTTTTGCCGATACACTTTTTGGAACTCAATCTTGGGCAAGTTCATTCGTTTCATGACATTAGCCTTATAGAAATAAGGCGTACCATCACCATACATGGCGCGAAGCATGTCTTCATCGGCTGTGCCTTTCTTATAGACGGGCGGCAGCTGGAACAAATCGCCGACAAACACCACTTGCTTTCCGCCAAAAGGCAAGTGTGAGTGGGTTAATGCGCACAGAAACCTATCCATGCCATCCACCAAATCCGCCCTCACCATTGAGGCTTCGTCAACAATGATAGTATCTGCCTTCTCCAAGACAGTTCTTTTCTCTGGCGACACCTCCATACGAGTTTGTGGACCTACAACCTCCAACGGGAAACCGAAGCAGGAGTGTATGGTCTGCCCGCCAACATTAAGCGCAGCAATACCCGTGGGAGCCAGCACAAGAAAGTTCTTGTCGATTTCCTTTTGAATCCGCTTCACGAAAGTGGTTTTACCCGTACCGGCCTTGCCGGTAATAAACAAGCTGGTATTGGTGTTGGCCACAAGGTCGAAGGCTTTCTGCTGCTCGATGTTTGTCTCGTCTAATGTTACTTCTGCAATCTTCATGTTGTTTTTTGTTTTTCGATTGCAAAAGTATGGAGGCAGTGCGAAGCCAATTTTCGCAAAAAAAATAAGGTTGGCGAAAGAACGCCAACCTTAGAATAACCTATAATGGCATTGGTTCAGACATCTATGAATTCAAGTTATGCATTCTGAATAATATCATTTCGACGCATTTCTTCTGAAAGCAACCAATCGCTATCAGGTCGCGTGATTAGTCGCGCATTATTATATGCCATTTCTAACGTAAAAATCGTTTTGCCCTCATAGTTGTTTATGCTTTTCTTAGGGTCTGGATCAGGTTTATAGTTGTGTTTACAAACAAGTGCCAAATCAATCTTTGTTTTGTTTTCTAGTGCCAATGGTAGTAAGATCGATATCTCCCTATCTTCGACATAGTATGTGGGTATCGCTGTTTTGTAATTCCAAGCAACACGTTTAAGGGACTGCTTGATCGCATTCTTGAATCGCTCATCCAAGGATGAGAACCAGTCAATGTCATTTTTAATTGCACTACGAAGTTTATCATAGTATTCCATCTTTTCCTTATAGGGTAAATCATCTGGCGAATCAATAAATTGGAACCCATCTGTAGCATCCTTTTTAATAAATCCTAATGGTAACCGATCAATGTTATCAATTAGAATATGGTCACGATTATACGTCGGGGCATCTGCTCTTAAATCATAAAATAATTCCGTGGGTTCTTTGTAATATTCTGCACGTTCTGGTTTGTTGTTTGAGAACTGCGCAAGTATGCTTTGCTGATAGCTATTAGCAGTGTCAAAGGCTCTAAATATCCAGGGCTGACGAATTGAAGGATTCCGCCCATCATTTCGAGAGAAGAAAGCATACACAGGTTCATAAAAAGCGTTAACCAACCCCGTGTTCCAAACGGAATATTTTTCGTTCTCTACTATTTTCATTCGGGGTTCTCTGCCTTCTTTTGATGCATTTTTTCGTTCTTCCTCATCTTCATGGCAAAGTCTCTCAAAGGTGTATGAAATATACTTTTTTAAAATAGGTTTTGTCACCTTATCTTTCTCATTATAGTACCATCTCTCACCAAGAGCGACATTTGTTGCTAAATTATTAATGGCATAATCCCAACCATATAAACTTACCTCTTTAGGTTTAGGGAAAAAAGCGTAGCCGTTAATAGCATCCCCTATATATGAACCTTGTTTAGGAGATGGTTCGCATTCTGGCGGAATAACACCAGGTTTATAATTCTTAACATCATTTCTTTGCTCATCAAAATCCTGTCCTTGTTCCATCCTCTTAAGGTCTCGTACTAATACAGGAGCCTCGTGATTTGTCGTATCTCCTGCACGGAACTCAAATCTTTTTCCAAAAATGCATTGAACAGCTTGTCTTACCCCAACAAAACCCATCTCAAGGCATTTTTCTTTTAATCCGTCTAATCCAAATACGGCAAAATTTGTCCAACCATCATTATCTTTGGTTGCGTTCTTGTATTTTGATTCGATGATTTTTCGTAGTTCTTTAATTTCAACAAGTTTATTAGGCGCCAATCTGATTGCACGGAACACCTCTTCAGTTCCTTTGATTTGGTAGTTCTCTTCAAATGTTACATCAGGATACAACCTACGCAGTTCCGTATCAATGTCAATGACCTCCTCACCCTGACTTTTTACCAATTCATTGAAACAATCTCTGAATTCATCGTACTTTAACCAAAAGCCTGGTAGTGTTGGAGTTTGTGCATAAGCACCTTCTATCAACTGTTTTGTTTTTTTCTCGTTCATAACTATTTCATTTATTAGGTTTAGTATTATTTATTTTGTTTGTTTTTCGTTCGCAAAATTACAACCGCACAGCGCAACCTATTTTCGGGAACTGTATTTGCAATGCTCGTGCTATTCAAAAACCTCCATAACAATTTCGCACTACATAAATCAATTCTATTCTAATTTATTGTGTTGAATTGGTTTGTAAATGCCAATATTTACACAATGTGTTCCATCAATATCTGGAGTAACAACTCCTTTCATTGGAGTATCAACTAAAACATCACAATAATATTCGTTTTTAGACAATCCTTCTTTTTGGGTTTTACGCGAACAATTTCCACAATACGGAATCATACTTTCAGGTGTTTTATTATCATTCATAGTTTAAATACCATTAATCATTTTGATTATCAATGCGATGCAAAACTATAAATAAAAAATGAAATTGCAAGAATTAAAGAAAAAAAATTCTGTTTGAAGAAATTTCTTTATTGGGTAAAAGCATATCCTATTATCGCGAGTTTTCTTTTTTCAGTTCCAACTCCCTCACCGTGCGTTCCACCACCTCTTCCAATTGGTAGCGAGACACGCCAAGCGGCTTGTTGATGTCGCGCAATGACCATTCCACAACAGTCTTGTCAGTCGATTTGCAGATAATCAAGCCCACGGTGGGGTTGTCGCCCTCGCCACGCAGCAACTCGTCAACGGCGGTAACGTAGAAATTCAGCTTGCCTGCAAACTCGGGGATGTACTTCACCACCTTCAGCTCAATGACGACATAGCGGTGCTGCGGGATGTGATAGAACAACAAATCGGGGAAGAAGGTCTGTCCACCAGGCATCTGCAACTCCATCTGTCGCCCCACATACGAAAAGCCCTTGCCCAACTCCATCAAGAAGCGCGTGACATTCGAAACCAGCGCGTCCTCCAAGTCCTTCTCCTCGTACTCCTCGCTCATCGAGAGGAAGCCGAAATGATAAGGGTCTTTCAGTATCTCCTTGGCCAACTGGCTCTGCGGGGCCGGAAGCGTGTGCTCAAAGTTGGTCACGGCTGCACCTTGGCTGCCAAAGAGGTTGGCCGCCATCTGGCTTTCAAGTCGGCTGCGGCTCCAGCCTTCTTCAGTCAACTTATTGATATAGAAAATGGCCTCGTCGAGGGTTTGGCATTTGGAAATAATGAGGACATGATGTTTCCAAGGAACTAGACCAAAGATTTCAGGCATTTCCAATTGGTCAGCAACTTGCTGACCTTTTTCGTCAGCAGGTTGCTGACGAATTGCAGCACCCAATTCGTCACCAGCTTGGTGACGAATTTCGTCAACGACTCGTTGACGATTTGCAACTCTCTCATTATAAAAGGCATACCAACGCTTCATATACTTGAGGTTGGTCACTGAGAAACCCGTTTCTTCTGGAAAAGCAGTCCTCAAATCAAGGCTCAACTGATCGAAGAAACCGCTGCCCCATTTGCTTTCTGCCCGCAGTTCCACCATATCCCTTCCCAAACTCCAATAAAACTCAAGCATGGCAGTGTTCACACGAACCGCCGCCTTGACTTGGCTTTGGCGGAATCGCTGCTTGATGTCTGCGATCCATTGCACATAGCCTTCGTCGGCAGTCATCCCATCGCGGAAAGTAAAGGTCGGTTTGTCGCTCATTTTTCTATAAGATTAGTGTGATGCAAATGTACAAATAAATACCCAAATGGCAAAAGGTTTTGCCAGCAAATCATCGCAATGAATGATAGGCTTGGAATTGTGATGCTATGTAGTCGCGCACCTTCTGCTGAATGTCGGTTGGCGAAAGAACCAGCAAGTCTTTACCGAAAGAAGTTAATTCACGAATAAGTTCGTAGTTCTCAATGCACTCAATGGAGAAGAAACGTCCACCTTCAAGCATAGGGTATTGTTGACGCAGTTCTTCTTCACGCTCATTGCGGATGTTGCGCTGCGATTCATGCAAAGGCTTGGTGGCAACATAGTCCTTCGAATAGTCACTGACCCAAAAGACTATCGTTTGCACAGGTCGGTCTTCATAGAGCGTTACTCCAACAATATCCTCAAAACGTTCGTTGATGTCACCATCGTATGGAATGTATTTCTTGACGGGCAAAGGCACCACCTTATCAATTCGGTCAAGAGCAAAATTCAACAGTTTCCCGTCATTATCGGCAGCAGCAATCAAATACCAACGTCGGTTGTATTCCTTAAGTAAATAAGGATGGACTATCAATTGCCGGTCTTCATCAGGCGTGTCAAATCGATGGTAATGCAATTCCACAACCTGCTGTTGTGAAATTGTCGTGAAGAGTTCACCAAAAATAGTAGAGTCCTCCAGCGGATTCTTGGTGAAAGAGACAATCTGTTGCTCACTCTTCACTTTCAAGCCTTTTCGTAAGTTCTCCAAACCTTCAAGGTTAGGAAGTCCCTCAAACTGTCCTAACATAGATAGTGCTTCGTTAAGCAGATATTTCTCATCCTCCGTCATTTCTTTCTTGAAAATCGAGAAATTAGGGTCGACATAGCGATGACAGCATTTCTTGATGGTTTTGAGCGTTCTTGGGCTGATATCATCTATCTGGTAATGCTCTATCTCGGCCACAAACGGACTTTCATATTCCAAATAATGAAGGTCGAGTTCGATGGTTCGACGGCTTACATGCTGTTCCCTTTCTGCCAATTCCTCGTTGACAAGTCGGCACAAGTCCTCAGTAGAATAGTGGTGATAGCGGTTGGCTAACAGTTTGTCGAGGATGTAGTATCGTGTAACGGCGTTCTTGTTTGCTGGCATGGTATTCCTTTTTTCGGTCGCAAAAATAATAACAAATTACGAAATCTATTTTCGCGAAGTTTCGTGTCTCATACTTTTATCGTTTCTCCAAATCTATCGTTCTCAAATTGTTTCCAATTCCTCACTGCCACTTCCTTGCTCGCATTCGCATAGCAATACTCGCACAGATGCGGGCAGGTGTTGTATTCGCCAATGTCCTTGCTTACCATGCAGCCGCAGAACTGCCGCTGGCCCTTGTCGCGGTTGTCCTTTTTCTTTAGGGCATATTGCGTTTCACAGAGCATGATGGCATTGGTGGGAATTGGCTCCGTGCCAAACAACGAGTTTTCAATTGTTTTTATCTCCACGCCGAGAAAGTCCATCAAAGCCTTGCCGTGATGCGCAAAGCGAATCATCAAGTCATCATCCACGCAGCGGTTATGTTGGATACCGTATGGCGCAAGGTCAATCTTCTCGCCGCAGGTGGCCAACTGGTAGTGCCACTTTTGGTTGAGTTCCGAAAGCCTTTGGGCAAACTCTTCCATTTGGGCGGTCGTCCAT
>DAIOUZ010000094.1:0-12535 GCA_036759285.1 Candidatus Limiplasma sp.
GTATTATTGTAAGGTGTAAATTCCACAACACCGATTTCATCCCTAATTCCACCTGACCAATAACACATCACTTTCCCCTCCTTAAAATAATAAATGGGGTTATGACATTCTTCACCTCCACCCAAATTCATATCAATGAATTCATTTGGTTCGCCTACTATGTCGCACAAATCATCATAACTTATATCTGGTTTAATGCCTCTAAATAATGACAAGTCACAACAACTTTCCACATTAGTCACTTCTATTTTTATTCCTCTATTGCAGGAAAAAAGTGCAAACAATAAGATTATGGAAAGGAAAAAACTTATACGAGAATTCATCTTTTTCATAAACTATGATGGTATCAATCCTTCTTTTTAAAGCTTCCTTTAATTAGATATGCACCTGCAATTGCTATCAAACCATTAAATAATGCAATCATACCTTTACACAATGCTTCACATAACGCAGCAATTGGTGCTTGTTCTTTACCATGCACGGCGAACCATCCCATTACGTTAACATCAATCAATTCTGACGTGTTAAAGTAGTAATGTAGAAGATATAAAATTGGCGATAATAATAAAAATAATCCAATTTTAGCATCCAAACTTAACCGCCAAAATGCTTTTAGCAATTTGACAAACCAATCCTTAATACGGACAAAAATGTTTTTTTTCTTATCGTCCATGTGTTCTACTATTTAATGGGTCTTTCTTTGCTGGATTTAAATCTGTTGCAAAAATACACAGAAAGTAATAATACTCCAAAATTAAGAGAAACAATTATATATGCCATACACAATTATCAACCAAATCTAAATGATTATAAGGTATTAAAAATTGATAGTTTTGAAACACAAAAAATTGATTATACTGATACACACATAGTTTTAATACATTTCATTGTATTCGTGGGGATATGATTGGTGTATCGGTGGGGACTATGGTTATATCCCTAATGGCGCATCTTCACATCTATATCATACCCTTCTTTCATCGCCAACACCGCATCCAACAAACCAATGGATTTTCGCTTGTAACTGAAATGGAGCAATCGAAATAGAAATTCATCATACATGGATTTCAAAAACGATTGGTCAATAAGCAAATCAACTGAAGGTGATATATCGTTTTTCTTGAAGAAACGGAATAATTCATCGGAGGTCAACCTTATTTCCAATCTATGCAATCGCCTTGGATTGCCGTAATAGTCTGCAATGTATGCCTTATTGCTTCGCTGGATTTCCTTATTCTTGTCATAGACCACAAAGGATTTTCGTTTATCCGTATCGCTGAAATACAAGGTCGGCGCAAGTTCTTTTAGTCCACTGGTGGGATGAAGAAAGAACAAACCATCAATCACTTGTTTCTTATCTTCAATCTTTGTCCCACATCGTACAACGAACACATCTTCACGCTTCAATAATTTTTTAATCTTCGGCACTGGATTAAATGGCAAATCGCAAGCCAAATCCAATTGGGTGATGTTGTTGACACCCTCAAATCCAACTGCATCTTGAAAATCGTTAAGAATGTCTATGCGCATCGTATTGGAATAAAACACTTGGTTTCTTATGCTAACCCAACAATATTTCTTTTCCTTGTCGGAAAACCTGTCAAATAGCAATGTGCCAAATTCATGTTGAGCATAGGCAACCCCATAAATGCCTTCGTATGTTCCATCGGCTTGACCTCTGACCAAATCAAAATCACCAATATTAAGATGGTCGGGTTGCTCCGTAATCATTTGCCAAAACTGGCTCTCGTTATCTCTTTTGTAGCATAATTTTAATTTATCAATAACAACCTTACAATCACCAATCACAAACTATTTATATTATACCCCTTATTCAACACACAATGCTTTTCAATGAAATCAACAATCTTGTTAAAGTCCTCAAAGAAGTTCGATAATTTGGCAGGGCATTCGACGGCCAAAAAGCAGCTGAACAATCAGCTGCTTTTTTTGTTTGCATGACGCGAAGCGACAACAAAAAAAAGGACACCCTCGCGGATGTCCTTTTCCATTGTCATTAGCAAACCATCAATATTCCCAGAGGCTCTGTTCGAAGTCGAACATTTCGTTCTTGATGCGCTCCGATTCGTAGAGGGCGTCAATGTTGAAAGCATAGGAGTTGATGTAGCGGTCGTACACGTTCTCTTCCTTGATGATGTAGCTGTCGAAGATACGCTTTTGCAGCACTTCATCGTAGGTGCGACGCTGAGCCGAGTTGTTGCGGTTGAAGGCAAAAGCCTTGGCCAACACGTCTCTTGAATCCTCGTAAGGCACCCAGCACACCTGGGAGAGGCCACCGTCATCGTCGACAACGATGGGACCCAATGCGATGATGCGAACCAAGAACTGCGACAATTTCTTGTCGAAATACCAGTCTTCCTTAATTCTCAGACGGGTCACATTAATCATACGGTCCTTGAAAATAATCTCATTAGGCACCTCTTCACCGTCTTTCCAAATCACCGGCGGATCGCCAATCTTGACGTTTTCCTTTTCGAAATCTTCGCGAGTCAAAGGAGTGACCATGTCGTCAATGTTGTTCTCCACACGGTAAGGCGTGATGTCACCACTGTTGATGCCATCATAAATCACCGTGATGAAGTTTCTCCAGTCCTCGGTCGGATTGATTGGATAGTAGAACACTTGGTTGATCTTCTGACGGAAGTCGATTTCCCTAATGATCGTCTTCTTCCACATGACGTTGGATTCATCGATGGGAGGAAGCGGCGAAGGGGTCTTTTCGTTCATGATTTGCTGCTGGCCTGAGAGAATGCTGTTCTTCGGCGGCTTGACGTCGGTTGTCTGGGCATTCAGGCACAGACTGCCGAACAGCACCACAAGGGTCAACATGGAAACAAGTGTCTTTTTCATCTTATAAAGGTTTAAATTATTCATTACTTGATTTCAACACCAATAGGTGTGTCAAGGGTCTTGACCTTGCCATCGTTACCCCTCACCTGAATGGCAGTGAAGAGGAACGTGTCACCAATATTGGATTGATTAATCGCAGTCTTCATTTCATCGGTGAAGGCTCCGCTGTTAGCCTTGGCTTCCTTGGTGGTACCACTCTTGGTTCTGTAACGGAAGGTATAACCCACCACATCATAGTGGACACCGTCGAAGTCGAAGTCCTTCATCTCAGCTTCCACACGGTTGGCGGCAAGCAGAGCGCTCTTCGACACGAGGCCGTTCACCACGTTACGGATGAGAGCCGTAGGCTTCGGCAGGTCTTTCACGCGGAACTTCATGCTACCAAGGCTTGAACCAGCTGAACTGACGTTAATGGTCACTTCGTTGGCCTCGCCGGGACGCAGGTTATAAGTTCCGTTGCCCGTTCTGGTCAATGAACCGCTGCTTGCAGTGGCACTGATTTCACCACCGACACCGCCACCGACGGCAATCGGGTTGTCGATACCACGATACACCACGTTCATCTTGACGGCTGAAACGCTAACCGCAGGAGGAGCCACTGTGAATGAACCTTGGAAGGGATATTCTGCCATTTGGTTAGTGGTAGGATCAAGCATGTCGATGACACCAGTGTAGTTGTGGGTACCAACGCCAACGTTCCATTCCAACGGAATCACACCTTGGGCATTGCTTGTATATTCTTTCTCAGCACCGCCGTCGAGTTTGACACGGGCGGTCAGTTGTGAGTTCTTCCAAGCTGTCACCATAGCCTGAGCCTTGTAGGTCTGACCAGAGAGGAGGTAGCCACTCTCGGCAAACACACGTGCACCAACCTCATCGAAGGTGAAGTCTTGGGCGTGGATATTCGTCATCAATTGAGTGACGGCATTCAACTCAGCGGTCTGAGCCTCAGAGATGATCTTGTTCAAGAGGGTCACGTCAGCAACCAACACAGTGTGGTGGAAGTTGTTGTACTCCCAACTGTCCTGAACGGGGTCTGTCATACCAGGATAGTAACTGATCTTGGCTCCATAGTAATCGCCTTGCAAAGGAAGTTTCTTCAAATGGTTTTCAGAATAGCCTTGGTCCATAACATATTGTTTGGTACCATAGATACTATCAGTGATAAGACCGATTTCATGGATATGTTCGACCCATGGCCTCTACGACCTTTCCACGGAAGCGGCGAATCTTTTCGGAAAGCTCATAAGCCTTACCGCCGTTGCCCGGACCTTCAGGATTACCCATCATGTATTCGGTGGGACGGTTGTAGTTGTCTCTCGACTTAACCTTAGAGGTATTGATGTCATAGATTCTACGGCCGTTTCTCAGGGTGTCTGTATTTTTCAGCAGACCTCTTTCAAGGGCCATTGACACGGCTTCGGCAGGGGTCTTAGCTTTGTCGCATTCAATCCTCTTCACCAGATCCCACTTAAGGGCCTCAACATAGTTGATGAGGTCGGTGGCTTCGTCTCTCAGAGACTGAGCCTGTTCCCAATAAGGACCAACCTTTTCCTGGTCAAGGCCATATTGCTCCTCGAAGGCTGCATATTTCTGGGAAATCTGATTCGAAAGGGTGATGTTGGTGGTCTGAACACCGTTATTCACTGTGTCGAAGGCATCCAAAATGTCCTTCGAGACATTCATGGCTAACAAGGCAGTGTAGACCAGGTACATCATACCGATCATTTTCTGTCTTGGGGTTTCTTTTGCGCCTGACATAGTTCTTACTCCTTTTTTATATTAAACAATCAGTTTGAGTAGAATTATGCCTTGATATTCATTGCTGACAACATTCCACCATAGACGTTGTTCAGAGCGGTGAGGCGCTGCGACAACTGGGTCAGCTGTTCGTTGAGTTGACCGGCGTTCTGTGATGAAGCGTTGAGGTTATCCATGTACTTGTTCATAGTTTCGGTCAACTTCTTGCTGGCGGCTGAAGTCTGCTCAGCACCTTGCAGTTGAAGCTCGTAAATCGAGTTGAGTGACTGCATGCTGTTGGCCACCTTCTTGATGGTGTTGGCATCGAGGGCGCTGAAGTCGAGCTTGCCCAGGGAGTCGGACAGTTTCTGGTTGGTCTGGACGTAAGCGTTCGAGAAGTCGGCGATAGACTTCGTGGCACGGTCCATAGCGTTGGCATAATTGGTAGTGGCAGCCATAGCGTTGGAGATGTCAGCCATTTGACCGGCATTCTCAGCCAATTTGTCAAGGCCCTTGCCTAATTTCTTAAAGGTATCTTCACTGACGTTCATCTTGTCGAACATCTTGCTCAACATGGCTTCTTCAACATCGGTGGGAGCGGCTTTGCCAGTAGCACCGGTGGTAGCAAATTGAGTGCGGGTTTTTCCATCCCAATCTTCTTCAAGTTCAACGAAAACGTTGTCCCATGCATATTCCATGTGCTGAGGCTCAAAAGCCGACATGAAGAAGATCAATGCTTCAACGCCCAAACCGATAGCCAACATAGCGTCAGCACCAGGGATGTGGGTCAGCTTGAAGTATGCACCAATCATAACCACGGAAGCACCCCAACCATAGAGGTAACCCATGAAAGTCTTATACTTCTTTGATGCAAGGAATTTCTGGAAATTGCTAAGTTCTTTTTTTTCTTTTGCCATGACAATTTGAAATTTAGTGTAGTGAAACTTTTTGTTATTTTTAATTTATTGATTTTCTTATTTTTATCTGTAAACTCTCGACATTCTCGGGTTGTCGCCCTTGTTACGGCCTAAGTAAGGCTGGATGCAGCGGAAGCCTGTGTAGCAGTTGGCGGTATCCTGATACTGATAGTCGCGGGTGGTAACTTGCATATAGTAGGAAACGTCTTTCCAAGAACCGCCACGAACGACCTTACGCTTCATGACCGGCGGGTCATCAGCCTTGGCGTTGTAGGTGTAGTTGGGGTTCATGTCCCAAGTGAAGTTATACGAGTTGGGGTCATAGGCTGTGTTGGTCCATTCGGCCACATTGCCAGCCATATCGTAGAGACCCCAGCCATTGGGAGGATAGCAGCCCACCACGAGGGTGCGCAGACCACCATCGGCCAGGTAGTTACCTCTTCTGGGTTTGAAGTTGGCCATGAAGCAGCCTTTAGCATTGCTGGCATTAGGACCGCCCCACGGATAAGGATTCAACATCTTGCCGCCACGGGCTGCCCATTCCCATTCGGTTTCGGTGGGCAGACGGAACTCGGAGACATCGACATCTTTTCTCGAGCGGAGATAGGCGTTGAGCAATTCGGTACGCCATACGCAGAAAGCGCGTGCCTGTTGCCAAGTAACACCTACCACCGGATAGTTGTCGTAAGCCGGATGCCAGAAGTACTTCTCAGTCATCGGGTCGTTGAACGAATAGCTGTAGTCATGAATCCAGCACAAGGTGTCGGGATACACATTAATGACCTCGGCGCGAGCATACACCGAACGGTCGCTGTAGCCCTGCTTACGGTTCGACCAAGCACCTTTGCGGTCGACATTGATGCCAGCATCGGCCTCACCAAGAGAATGGTCGTTTTCCACAAGCTTGTCGTCGGCAAAGTCTTTCTTTGCGGCGGCCACCATATCAAACCAGAAATAGGAATAATACAACTTTCTTGAGTCGATTTCCTTACGGCGGAAATATCTCTCATGTTCAGGAAGATACATAGGTTCAAGAGCTTCGCGAATCTCTTGATCCTTGCTGTTCCAATCCAGTTTTTCCTTCCAATTCAGCCTTGGCGGGTCATACACCTCACCCGTTTTGCTCTCGGTGATGGCATACCTGTCCGGGAAATTGTCGGCAAGTATTCTTCTTGCGATGGAGTCTCTGACCCAATATACGAATTGGCGGTACTCGTTGTTGGTGATTTCGGTCTCATCCATAAAGAATGCTGACACCGAAACCGTCTTGGGCTCATTGAGATAGGAGCCGGTAATGTCTTCACCACCAACACCCATGGTATAGCTCCCTTGCGGAACAAACACCATACCGTAAGGGTCGGGCTGATTAAAAGTCTTATTGGACTTTCTCACTCCAACCAACTCGCCTTGATTTGAATTGCCGCAGGCCGTGAGCAGCAGCGCAACGGAAAACACGAACAGTAGTCTTTTCATCTTCTTAACAATGATATAATTACTATTTTTATTACTTTTTTCTTTCAATATGAACTGACAATTTCCAATGACAGTTTACTCATAAAAACCGCCAAAATTAGAAAATATTATGTTTGGGTCACTTATTTTTTTGTACTTTTTTACAATTTTTGAATTTAAAACCAAATCTAAAGGCGTCCGAATCGACTTCATTCGTCATGAAAAACACTACAAATACCTCACGCTTCTGTAATCTCTCGGGGTACGATCAAGGTCAAGCTTGAAGCAATAGCTCAGACCTATTTCGTGAGAACCCGGCACGCCCAAAACCATGGTATTGATATCGTAGGAATAGGCCACCGTGAAATCTTTTATCGTTACGCCCGCCATTAATCCGACGGATTCTTGCGGACGGTAATTGACACCTAAGGAAAACGCATTTTTATATACCACCTTTGCGCTAGCATTGAGCTGCGTAGAAGCAATGTCGCTCATGACACTCACCGAAGGGACAAAGGTGAAGTAAGGCAAATCCTCGAACTGGAAGGGATAGCCTGCCAACACATAAAACGTCCTGTCGGTGGTGAAGCTTGCACTCGTCTCGGCATTGTCGTTAAGCGCCTGACTCATGCTCTCAAGCACGTTGACGACAGAAACACCTAGATAAAACGATTCGGGGATCTGCCAGAACAAACCCACATTGAAGTCGAACATCATCGCGCTTTCTTCGCCCAAGCCTTGCAAGAGGGGATCCAATTCGCTGTTAGGCTTCAACTTAGAAAAGTCGAGCGAGCGGTTCAGCAGGGTACCTGCCACACCAATGCCCAAGGTGGAGCCACCCAAATCGACATGGAAGGAATAGCCCAAACCCACATTGACATTGTTCTCAAACCCCAACTTGTCCTGCATCACGGAAAACTCGAGGCCACCGTGTAGCTTGCGAAAAGGCATGTCACCCGTCAGGAGGAAGGTTTGAGGCGCCACCTCGTTGCCGTCGACATCGACAAAACCCGCCCATTGCTGACGATAAAGCCCCAACAAATTAATGCCTTCGCTCATTCCGGCAAAACCGGCATTGGCGTAGGCATACGAATTGGTGTAGTTGGTAAAGATGGGCACCTGTTGTGCTTTTACCCCTACCGTTGCCGATAGCGCCATTACCAATAACAGGACGATATGGACGATTTTTCTTTTCAAATTCAACATTATTGTTAGGATTGAAACCGCTAAAATACGAAAATAGTATTTATCTCTACAAATTAATTTTTCTAAATGCCTTACAACTTGCTAATATTCAATTATCTAATAACAATTTACCTAAATAGTCTAATAATATCATTGCCGTTGGCCAAGATAACCAGACCCAACACGATGATTAATCCGATGGTTTCGGCCACCTCCATAAACTTGTCGGAGGGCTTGCGGCGCGTGATGATCTCAAAGAGCAGGAAGAGGATGTGGCCACCGTCCAACGCCGGAATAGGCAGGATGTTCATTACTGCCAAGGCGATGGAGAGGAAGGCTGTCATGCGCCAGAAGAGACTCCATATCCAGGTGTCGGGGAAAATCTTGCCGATGGAGATGAAACCACCCACGCTTTCGTAAGCCTTGGTCTTCGGATTGAAGATGAGCTTGACTTGCTTCCAATAGTCACTCAACTCGGTGAAAGTCTTGGAGAAGCCAGCGGGGATGGCCTGAAGGAAGGAATATTCCTTGGTCTCGAGATCAAAACAGGTGGAGATAGGGGCAAGATAAGCTCCAATCACCCCTTCTTCGGGCAGATGCATGGCCAAGGCGAGGGTGTCGAAATCACGGACCACCTTAATAGTGATGTCTTGGTTCTTATACTGCTTGATGTTCTTTACAAAGTCTTGGTAATAAGGCGTCTCAACATCATTAATGCCAATGATGATGTCGCCGACCTCCAAACCACCTTTCTCGGCTGCGCTGTTATTGATTACGTCAGCAACCATAAAAGGTACGCGGAATGAGATGAAGCTGGCATCTTGCGAGCTCAGCAACTTGGTCACTGCATCCTCGGGGAGATTGATGATGGTGTCCCTTCCATTACGTTCCACCTTGATGGTCTTGGCTTTGTCGAGGATAATCTGCATGGGAATCTGCTGGAAGTTCTCCACATATTCTCCGTCGATGGACAAGATTTTGTCGCCATCGCGAAGTCCAAGTTCATAACCCAGACTATCGACAGAGATACCGTATTTGTTGACTTCAGCGGTAGGCAGGTACTGCTCACCTTCCTTAGCGAGAAGACCTATATAAATAGTAACAGCCAACAGGACGTTCATGAACACACCGGCCACCATGATAATGAAGCGCTGCCATGCAGGCTTGGAACGAAATTCCCAAGGCTGCGGTGGTTGCTGCATCTGCGACTTGTCCATCGACTCGTCGATCATGCCAGCGATTTTGTTGTAACCACCGAGCGGGAACCAGCCGATACCGTATTCCGTCTCGTCGCTGCGGCGCCAGTCGTCAGGATCCAAGGTGCTTAGGTCAATGGGCTCATAGTTTTTCTGCTTTTTTCCGGCTGCATCCCTGTATTCGCTGACCGTGTATTTCTCAGGCACATTCTTCGAGAAAAACTTGAAGCGCCACTTGCCGTTCACCTTCTTGCAGCGGAACAGCGAAAAGCCCCAATCAAAGAAAAGGTAGAACTTGTCGACGCGGGTCTTGAAGGCTTTGGCAGCCAAGAAGTGCCCGAGTTCGTGGACGAAAATCAAAATGGAAAGAGAAAGGAAAAACTGTAGTACCTTTATTAATATAGTCATGATAGATGATGATTAAATGAAAAAGTTTGCAAAGATAGTATTTTTTAGTTTTCGGGGGAAGTATTAATGGTCATATATTCAGCAGGATTGAGGGCAAGGCCGTTGCGCCACAACTCGAAATGGAGGTGTTCGAATGTTTCCTCGTCACCCGATTTGCCCAAAATGGCGATGGCCTCCCCTGCCTTGACATACTCGCCTTCTTTCTTCAACAATGTGGCATTGTGCTTATAGACAGAGAAATAGCTGTCGGCGTGTTGGATGCCGATGCAATAACCGTTGTTGATGCTCCATGAGGAGAACACAACCGTGCCGTCCAAAGTGGCATTGATGATTTTGTCGCCCTCTGAAGCGATATCCACGCCAAAATGACCCTTATCGGCATCGAAAGGATTTATCACCTTGCCATTGAGCGGCACAAAGAAATTCTTCACCAATGAGCTTTGCTTAGTGGGGCTGAGGTATTCCTTCCCGAAGAGGTTGTATTGGTCTTGGGCCTCGTATTCGGCACGCAGCAGACTGTCCTGCACCGATTTCTTCAAGGTTATCGTGTCGGTAACTCCCGCAGGCAGAGGTTCATAGATATTCACTGAAGCCAAAGCACTGTCGGCGGCAAAGTCGTAGCCCTCCACGATTTTCTTTATGTTCTGGAAATAGATGTCCTTTCTTTGCATCTCTTGTCGGAGCGAATCGGCACGAAGGTTAAGTTCGTACACCTCACGGCTGAGACTGGTGTCGGAATAGCCCGGGATATATTCACGCAAAGGCGTAAAGGCGATGATGAAGGTCGTGATGACAATGAGCAACAAGGCCATGCCGATGATGGCGAGAACGAGATTAAGGAGGTTCAACTTAAAATTGAGCATCGGCCTACCCGACTCATCGTGCGACATCAGGAAGTCGTATTTCCGGTTCAGCTTCCTAAACGAGACGTTGCGGAGACTGGGCTTTCTGGTTTTTTTATTTTGAGGTTCTTCTGACATTTCAGAGGTAATTAATTAGGTATTAATAACCTGCAAAAATAGAAAAAATTGCGTTACACACGAAAAAAGGCCGACCGCTTGCGCAGTCAGCCTTTTGCTCGTTTCCATTAATCTGGATGCTTATTGTCTGGATTGCTTCGTTCCTCGCAATGACGCAAAGCGTGTCATACGAGCGAAGCTATTCTGCATTCCGCATTCCTAATTCCACATTCAAAATTACATCATCCCGTCCATTCCGCCGCCCATCGGCATCGGAGGTGTGGGAGGCGTAGGCTCCTTGTGGTTGCTGATGACGCACTCGGTGGTCAGCAGCATGCCAGCGATGGAAGCAGCGTTCTCCAAGGCGACTCTCGACACCTTCACCGGGTCGATGACACCCGTGGTGAGCAGGTTCTCATACACCTCGGTGCGGGCGTTGAAGCCGAAGTCGTTCTTGCCTTCCATCACCTTGTTGACGACAACCGAGCCTTCGAGGCCAGCGTTCTCAACAATTTGACGCAGCGGCTCTTCCAAAGCGCGCTTGATGATGGCGATACCCGTGGTCTCGTCATCGTTCTCGCCCTTCATCTTCTCGATGGCCTTGATGGCACGGATGAAGCCGACACCGCCGCCAGGGATGATACCCTCTTCGATGGCAGCGCGGGTAGCGTTCAAAGCGTCCTCCACGCGGTCTTTCTTTTCCTTCATCTCCACTTCGGAAGCGGCACCCACGTAGATGACTGCCACGCCACCGGCCAACTTGGCCAGACGCTCTTGCAGCTTCTCGCGGTCGTAGTCGCTCGTGGTGGTCTTGATTTGAGCCTTGATTTGGGCGGTACGGCCTTCGATGTCCTTCTTGGCACCGTGACCGTTCACGATGGTGGTGTTGTCCTTGTTGATGCTGACCTTGTCGGCCTGGCCCAGCATCTGCAGGGTAGCATCTTCAAGCTTGTAGCCCTTTTCTTCGCTGATGACGGTGCCACCAGTCAGGATGGCGATGTCTTCCAGCATTTCTTTACGACGGTCACCGAAGCCAGGGGCCTTGACAGCAGCGACTTTCAGCGAGCCACGCAGACGGTTGACCACCAAGGTAGCCAGAGCTTCGCCGTCGATATCCTCGGCGATGATGACGAGGGCTCGGCCCGTTTGCAAGGTCTTCTCGAGCACGGGCAGCAAGTCCTTCATCACGGAGATCTTCTTGTCGTAGATGAGGATGTAAGGATTCTCATACACGGCTTCCATCTTCTCAGTGTTGGTCACGAAATAGGGGGAGATGTAGCCGCGGTCGAACTGCATGCCTTCCACCACGTCGACGTAAGTGTTGATGCCTTTGGCATCCTCCACGGTGATGACGCCTTCTTGCTTCACCTTGCCCATGGCCTCGGCGATCAAACCGCCGATGGTGCTGTCGTTGTTGGCGGAGATGGTGGCAACCTGCTTGATCTTCTCGTTGTCGCCATCGACCTTCACCGACATCTTCTTCAGCGAAGCGACCACAGCGGCAACAGCCTTGTCGATACCGCGCTTCAGGTCGAGCGGGTTGGCACCGGCGGTGACGTTTTTCAGACCGGTGGCCACGATAGCTTGGGCCAAAACGGTGGCAGTGGTGGTACCATCACCAGCGAGGTCGTTGGTCTTGGAAGCCACTTCCTTCACCAACTGGGCACCCATGTTCTCCACGGGGTCGTTGAGCTCGATCTCCTTGGCAACGGTCACGCCGTCCTTGGTGATCTGGGGAGCGCCATACGATTTTTCGATGACCACGTTGCGGCCTTTGGGGCCGAGGGTCACCTTCACTGCGTTTGAC
>DAIOUZ010000095.1:0-680 GCA_036759285.1 Candidatus Limiplasma sp.
CAAAATCTTCTACAACCAACAACAAAAAAAAGAGCGACCTTTTTAGTCGCCCTCTCTATTTGTATCATTTCTTCTGCGCCCTCAGCGCGGCTTCAGCCGCCTTCACTGAAACCCTTTCTCCATTAATGAAGGCGACGATGAAAGAATCTTCATAACCCATGGCTTGGAGTTCCTTCTTTCGTGCTTCGGCAGCAGCCTTTGTGGAAAACTTACCTGAAGAGTAGCAGTACATCCCTTTGGAGTAATACCGACGCACACCTTTTATCTTTCTTAAGGATGGATCCTTAAGCGACACTTTATTCTTGACAGCGGCAAACTGCACCGAGAAAAACACTTCCTTTGGTTCGTTTTCCTCCTTGGGCTTTTCTACCTGCTCCGTAGGTTTGACTTCTGGCTTCACTTCTGGCTTCACTTCTGGCTTGACTTCTGATTCAGGTTTTGCTTCTGCTTCTGGTTTAGTTTCAGGTTTGGCTTCTGGTTTAGCTTCAGGCTTGACTTCTGGTTCAAGTTTTGCTTCTGGTTTCACTTCTGGCTTAACTTCTGGTTTTACTTCAGGCTTTACTTCAGGCTTTACCTCTGGCTTCTCCTCAGCTTGGCTAATAGCTTGATTCTCGGCCTCGTATTCACGTTTAAACTCAGCAAAGGCTTGATATAATGCCAAAGCCATTTGGGATTGTCCT
>DAIOUZ010000095.1:690-12457 GCA_036759285.1 Candidatus Limiplasma sp.
GACAAGAATGCTCGGCATAGAAGTCTTCCAAAGGACAAGGAAACCTGCCTGCTGCACTCCCCTATTGTGCCGGCCTGCCTTGTCAGCAAATTGCTTTTGCACTTTGTCGGCAAGGGAAAGACTTTGGCTCTGATAAAGACTTTGCGTCAACGAAAAGATGATGTAAGCCTCTGTGCTGTTCGGGTCGAAGTGGTCGTAGGCATCCGTATTGTCTTCCAACAAGATAGCAGCGTTCTCTTTCTTTGCCACATTCAAGTTGGCTTCGTTTTTCGATTCACCCATGACAAAGGTCTCGGCACCACTGACCGTGGTGGTACCTTCCGTTGAATTGCAGTGGATAGAGATGAACACATCGGCATTGTTGCGGTTGGCAATGGCGGCCCGTTCACTCAATTCCACAAACACATCGGTATCGCGGGTGTAAACCACCTTCACATCGGGAAGATTCTCCTTGATATAATTGCCCAACTTCAAGGCAACCGCCAGATTCAGGGTCTTTTCCATGCTGATTTTGCCCAATGCACCGGAATCCCTTCCCCCGTGTCCTGCATCGATGACAATGGTTTGAATCTTTTCGCCACGTTGGGCATGAACCAATAAAGGCATCAGAAAAACGATTGCCAAAACACCAAATCGGAAAATCTTTCGTTGTATCATGTTGAGTTCGTTTAATTATGCGCGAAGAAAAACTATCTTTGCAGCGAATTTGGCACAAATATAATCGTTTTCGCCTTGTCAGAACGCAAAACACATAAGAATTATTTTACCCAATCCGTCATTTGCCTCTTGACGGTGCTCTTTGCCATGTTTTGCGGATGCAGACAAACCTCTCATATTGAGAAAGATAAGCACGAATTTGAACCCACAATCGAGGACAGCACCCTTGTCGACTCGTTGCGCCTTCCAGAACGCATCATCGACACCATTACCCTGGGTTTTGACAGTATTCCAGCCGACACAGTGCCACTTTACGCCACCGATAGCTTAATGCAACTTGACTCACTGAGTCGCCCGATGGACAGTTTGACTCCTTTGGATTCGCTTCTTCAAGACACAGTGAAACACACCTCTCGCGGCCGTATTACTCCAAGACGCTCTGAATCGGCCATCGAAACGCAAGTGATTTGCTCTGCCACTGATTCGGTATACCGCGACATGAACCTCAAGAAAGTATTCTATTTTGGCAATGCCGAGGCAAAATATGATGACATCAGCCTGAAAGCCGACTACCTTGAATTCGACCTCGAAACCAGCACCTGCAAGGCACGTGGTACACTCGACTCCCTCGGCAAACTGCAAGGCCGACCCGTCTTTAAGCAAGGCGAGTCCACCTTTGAGGCCGAAGAAATGCTTTACAACTTCAGGACCAAGAAAGGCATCATCACCAAGGTTTGGACTACAGAAAGCGATGGTTACCTGCACGGACAGCGCGTCAAACGGATGGACGACAACAGCATCAACATCAAGTCGGGCGGCTACACTACCTGTAACCTGAAGGAACATCCACACTACCAGTTTAAGTTCACCAAGGCCAAGGTCATCCCTGACGACAAAATCGTCACCGGCCCCATCTATCTCACCGTGGAAGACGTGCCTTTACCACTGGCCCTTCCCTTCGCCATGATTCCCAATACCAAAGGCAAGAAGTCGGGACTCATCATCCCTACTTACGGTGAGTCGGACAACCGAGGCTTCTACCTTGAAAATGGCGGTTATTACTGGGCTATCAACGACCACTACGACCTGCAAGTGTTGGGCGACATTTACACCCGAGGTTCATGGGGCATCAAGCCGACTTTCCGTTACAACAAACGCTACAAATTCAACGGCTCGCTGGCATTGGGCTTCGCTGTCAACAAGATTGGCACGAAAGGCGCCGCCGACTATGAGGAAAGCAACGACTTCAGAATCCAATGGTCACACAAGCAAGACCCCAAGGCACATCCGCGAAACAACTTCTCAGCCGATGTCAACATTGTCAGCTCCAACTTCAACAAATACAACGCCCAAACTGTCACCGACCAGCTGAGCAACACCTTCAAGTCAAGCGTCGCCTACCAGACCAATTTCGGCGGAAAGGTCTACCTCACCCTCAACGCTAGCCATAGCCAAAACACCTTGACACGACAAGTCACTGCATCTTTGCCAGAGCTCACCTTATCTGTCAACACCTTCTATCCCCTGAAAAACGTTGGCAAAAAGGGCAAGAAACACTGGTACCAAAGTCTGAGCATGAGCTACACGATGAACGGAAAGGCCTACATCAACGATGTAGACACCGTTTTGTTTAGAGGCTTTACCGAAGACTTTAGCGGTTGGGCAAGAAACATGTTCCGCGATCATGTGCAAATGGGTGTATCTCATAGGATTCCCATCAGCCAAACCATCAAGCTATTCAAGCATTTCTCTTGGACCAACTCCGTCTCACTCAGTGACTATATGTATTTCAAACACGTCGAACAGCAGTGGATTCAAGACTCCGACTCGACAGGGCATTTGCAAACCGATACCATCCATGGATTCCGCAATTTGGTGGACTTTAATTTGAGCAGTAACCTTACCACGAAAGTTTACGGCATGGTGAACTTTGCCCAAGGCCCTATTCGCGCCATTCGCCACGTCATCACCCCGACCATCGGATTCACCTACCGACCTAATTTCAGCGACCCGAAATGGGGCGTTTACGGTTCCTATATCGACGGAAACGGAAAAGAGCAGATTTACAACAAATTCGAAAGAGCCCTCTACGGAACACCTTCACAAAACCAACAAGGATTGCTGACTTATAACATAGGCAACAACCTGGAAATCAAAGTGCCTTCAGCTAGCGACACCATCACTGGCATCAAAAAAGTCCCCATTTTGGAATCGTTCAGCATTTCAGGCAACTACGACATCACCAAAGACTCTGTCAACCTCTCGCCTATTTCGATCAGTGGTCGCACGACGTTATTCAAGAAGTTGGCTATCAACTACAGCAGCTCTTGGGACCCGTATGCTGCCGACTCTTTGGGACGCCGCATCAACCGTTTCGAAATCGTCGACAACGGACGGCTGTTTCGTAAGACCAATTCATCGTGGCGTTTCAGCATGAGCTATTCCTTCAACCAAAACGACCTCAAGAAACTGCAAGGCAAGAAAGGCAGTCAGGAATTGCGCGACGAAATCAACGAAAACGCCCGACAATCAAACATGTTTGACCCCGACGAGTTGAACGAAATCTTGGGCAATCCCAATGCCTATATCGACTGGACCACACCATGGTCGCTCTCACTCAGCTACAGCCTCACCTATACCACTTCCATTGCCTACGCTGCCTTCATGGGCATCGCCACCAACACGCACGTACACACTATCGGTCTCAATGGCAACATCAGCATCACGCCCAAATGGAAGGTGACCTTCTCGACGGGTTGGGACTTCGTCAACAACAAGATTTCCTACACCAATCTCAGTGTCTACCGCGACCTGCACTGCTGGGAGATGCGCTTCAACTGGATTCCTATCGGCAGCTACAAGAGCTGGAACTTCACCATCAACGTGAAGTCGCAGGCGTTGAAGGACTTGAAGTATGAGAAAAAGAAGGATTACCGCGATAATTAGAGACTCCCATTCGGGGATGGAGTAGCTTTTGTTTTGTGAACTGCGGCGGCATGAGCTGGTTGCCAACTCGTAGCACTTTCAACCGCCGCGTATAACTTTATGACTTTACTCCATTCCCGACAGGGAATCTCAAAATACTATGAAATCTATTTGGTTTTGTACAAAATTCATTATCTTTGCCCTTTCAAACCTTATAATTAAACTAATCACCTATGAAAAAGATTGTTACCCTTCTTCTCGCGCTGGCCATCGGCTTTGGCCTGAAAGCGCAATGTCCGCTCACACAAGCCGTCGACTTTACGGCTACCGACTGCCATGGCACTGAAGTCCACCTGTTTGACATCCTCGACGGTGGCCAAGCCGTGCTCATCGATTTCTTCTTCACCACTTGTGGCCCTTGCCAACAAGCCACGCCCAAAGTAGTGGAATCCTACTATGCCATGGGCTGCAACATGCACGATGTGTTCTACATAGAAATCTCCGACCGCGACGGCGATGCTGCCTGCCAAAACTGGGCCAATACATACGGCGTGGAATACCCGACCATCGGCGGTCCGGCTGGTGGCGGTAGCATCTGCAACACCTATCAAATCGGTGCCTTCCCCACCGTCATCCTCATCATGCCTAACCGTCAAATCGTCATCCAAGACCTGTGGCCCATCAACAATGCCCAGACCATCATCTCCGCTTTGGAACAACATGGCCTACAGCAGCATGACTGTAATGCCGCTACTTACGACCCACAAGTGACCATCAGCATCGACCAAGTGTTAGAGACCGAAGTTACTGTCACCTTTACACCCAATGAGGATTGCGCTTCCTACAACTACCTGCTAGCCACCGAAAGCGAAGTTCAGCAATGGATGAGCCTGACAGGCCTTGAACTCCCTGAATACCTTCACACCTATGGTTTCCCCGCCGAAGAGACCATTTCGCACACCTTCTCTCAATTGGAGCCTAACACAGAATATATGGTTTATGCCGTGCCTGTCGACCCCGATGGCAACCTCGGCGCAGTCGTGCAAGAGCCTGTCACCACCACACCTGGCGGAGGTGACGATATCATGCCCGACTTCACTGGTACTGACATTGAGGGCAACGAAATCCACCTCTACGACATCCTTGACGCAGGTCAGGCCGTACTCATCAACTTCTTCCTTACCGGCGACCCGTACAGCGAAGCTCCCATGGCTGATGTGATTGAAGCCTATCGTCTTTATGGCTGCAATGCGCATGATGTGTTTTTCATGGAAATCTCACCCAACGGCCATGATGACGCTTGCCAAGCCTGGGTAAACCAATTCGGTGTACAATATCCCACCATCAGCCGTGACGGTGGCGGCAACGACATTGCCCAAGCTATTCCTGTGGGCTACTATCCCACCATTATGCTCATCCGTCCCGACCACACCTTCGCCAACCGCGACATCTATCCGCCTACGATGGAATACATACTTGACGCTATGAACGGTGAAGGCTACGAGCAACATGATTGTGAAGACAACGTAGAAGAAGACGAAAGCCAAGCTATCAAGCTGTTCCCGAATCCTGCCAACGGTTTTGTAACCCTCAACGGTGAAAACCTCGGCACGGTGCGCGTCTACAACGCCCTCGGCCAAATGGTGGACGAATTCGAGGCCAACGGTAGCGAACTCCGTATCAACACGACGGGCTACGAGAACGGCATGTATTTCGTCAAGACAGACGAGACAACGCTACGGTTTGTTGTGAGACATTGATTGAATGATGAATGTGGAATGCTGAATGCGGAATGAATCAATCCCATTCCGCATTCAGCATTCAGCATTCCTAATTAAACGAACCATGAAAACAATCATCCTCCGTTCCTCGTTCCAGACCGACGAATTTGTCAGAAGCGAATATGCCGAACTGATTCAAAGGCTGGAAAACGAATGCCATGCGGAAATTAATATTGTTGGCGATGAATCGGTAGAGACGCGATTAATCGCGTCTCTACAAACATTGCCTGATGCCTTTATGATTGCCACGGGTGGCGTGGAAAACCTATTCAAACGCATTTGGGCGGCCATTGATGTTGAGATGATGTGTGCACCGTCGCGCCCAAAAACCGTGACAATGATCGCCGATGGGCGCAACAATTCACTGGCCGCCGCCTTGGAAATATTGACCTATTTGGGCAACAACGGCATGGAAGGACGGATTGTGCATGGGACGAATGATGAAATTGTTTCTGCCATTAAGGAGACGCACGGCCGTGCGTCTCTACAGGGCAGGATCGGGTTGTTTGGGCAACCCTCCGATTGGCTTATTGCCAGCGGTGTGGACCGTGACTTCCTCCATCAACGTTATGGCATCGAAACCATCGATATCGACCTGCAACACCTCATCGAAGGCATCAAAACCGTGCCACAAACCGAGGCCGTGAAGGTGGCGCAAACCATGGTGAAACGCGCCAAGGCCGTTAAAGAGCCTTCAGATGCTGACATGCTGGAAGCCGCCAGGGCTTATCTCGCCATCAAGCGCATCTGCCAAGAGGAACATCTGGATGCCATAACCATCCGCTGTTTTGATATTGTGAAGGCTTGTGGCACGACGAGTTGTTTGGCTTTGGCGCTGCTCAACGATGAAGGTATCGTGGCAGGTTGCGAAGGTGACATGCAAACCTTGCTCAGTATGCTTTTGGCCAAACGACTTTGTGGCGAGGTGGCTTTCATGGCCAACCCTTCGCAACTGACCGACAAAAACAGCATGTTGGCGCATTGCACCATCCCGCTGACCATGTGCGATGAGGCCATCGTCCGCTCGCATTTCGAGTCAGGCATTGGTGTGGCTATCCAAGGCTTACTGCCTCTAACCGACTATACCTTATTTAAATGGGGAGGCTCAAAACTGGACCGTTATTTCGTCACAGAGGCCAAGGCCATCGAAATGCCTTACAGCAACCATTTCTGCCGCACGCAAATCACATTAAATGTGAACTTGAAACCTTATCTGCTCCAACATTCCATCGGCAACCACCATGTCATCATCCGCGGGAGACATGCCGAGGAAATCCGTCAATTCATGGCAACAAACGACGTCACAGAATTATAAATGCTGAATGCTAAATGCTGAATGCTGAATGCTGAATGGCGCAAAGCGATGCTGGGCTTCGCCCCCATTCAGCATTCATCATTCCTAATTCAGCATTCCTAATTCATCATTCAGCATTCAGAATGTGTAACCGAATGAGAAATAGGCTCCGAAATGGTTCTTATCGTCAGTGTTGATCCAATGAGCCGTTAATGAAATCGGCCCTAGGAAACTGTTATAGGAATACTTCAGTCCTGCGCCATGTGACATGAAAGAGAAGAGGTCGATAAACATGGTGCCACCAGTCCCCAATATTCCCCACGGCACTGCAATATTATACATCGCGGTCAAGTAATGTTTGCCGTAAAAGTTGTATCGCAAATCGCAACGCAGAATGCTGGCATTTTCTTTCTGCGTACCAAACAAATCCTCCACACTGGTCAGGCCAATAAAGGGCATTTGGTTTTCAAAGTGGCGTCCAGCAATCTCTCCGCCGCAACTATTCTTAAGATTATAGTATTGAACGGGTGTGGAAAAAGGAGCAATGTGGGTTGCAAAGCGGCCATACACTTGTGGTATGATGGTGAATCGTCCTTCATTTGGCGTGATATAGGATTGGAAAGCATAGCTGATGTCGAAATACAAATACTTATCTTTGTTGGATGGCATGTAATAAAAATGGGTACCCAAGTTTGCCAGGATGCCATGGTTGGCAAAATATGAGTCATCCAAATTGTCGTATTGAAACTTGACAAATGGTGCCCACATGGCATTGTTCGCATAATAAACAGAGTCAAAAGGACTATTCTCAAAGGATGATTTGTCGTATGCCGTATAGATGTAAGACACTCCTACGCTAGTGCTGAAATTGAGCAAATGGAACTCTGAAATATAGGCATTGGCCTTTATTTGCTGGTAATGCAAGTTGACATATTTGCCAAGTATGCCTTTTGTGCGGAAATGCTCGTTCCGATAGTCGGCGGACACATTGAAATTGGCAAGCGACGAACGTGAATAGGTGTATTTGAAACTGATTTTTGGGTTATAGCTGAGTTTGGCCGAAATCCCGAACTTCGAAGAACCGAACTTCTTTTCGTTAAAGTTAACATTGAGGAGCAAAGCGGCACCTTCCTCCGTATCATAGCGCAAGCCGAGGCCCATAATGTGAGGTGAAGCAGGCTTCACTTTGATTAGGAGAGAGTACTTGTCAGAAAATGTATTGTTTATATGAACCGAATCGTGCTCTTTGATAGTATAGGTGATTTCATCGAAACATCCCGTACCACGATAAATGTTAATAGCTCGATCAATCTCATTTTTAGAATAGGTATGCCCCGCTTTAAGACCACCTTTGCGCACCAACCAACTGTTTTCATGATCGCTGATGCCATCAATGTCAATCGAGGTGATGAAAACTGTGTCTGTCATCAAATTATGAGCTCTCGGAGCGCGCAGTTCCTTGCTGATAGGATGACCAGCTTCTCTGTCGACATACTGCTTGATAGCTAATAACTGGTCATGGTATTCCTGTGCTCTAGCGTAACCTCGTCCCACCAAAGTATCGATAGCATTGGGAGTGAAGCTAAGCATACCAAACCCTGAGATGTCAGGCACGATACGGACATCACACAACTCGCGGTTTTCTTTGCGTTTGGCACTGGTGGAATTGATCAGCAGACGGCTCATCACTTGTGGCAACGACTTCAGGTCTTCCGCAGAGACTTTGCTTTCGTTGGTCACCTCAACACCTATAATAATATCAGCTCCCATATCGCGAAGCACGTCGGCAGGGAAATTATTGACCAAACCACCGTCGACGAGCAAGTATTTATTCCAAGGAACGGGTGCAAACACGCCAGGAATGGCCATGCTGGCACGCATGGCAGCAGGCATATTGCCTTCGCGAAGCACAACTTCCTTGCCCGTAATTAGGTCGGTGGCCACACAAGCAAATGGAATAGGCATGTCATTAAAGTCCATTTCTTCTTGATAACCAACACAAAGGTCATTAAACAAGTTAATCAACGAACTGTTGTTAACGTAAGCGATGGGCAACTGACCCAATAAGTCTTTGTTATTCCGTTGTTTCAGAATTGACCCGTTGCCAAATGGAACATTGAGCAACGAAGTGCTGCGGCGTTCGCGCATCTCTTTCGAAAGGTAAGTGCGGTCGATTTCGTTGCCGATGTATTCGCTCCAATTTATGTTGGAAATGAGTTTCGTCATTTCATTGGGCTCATACCCCATGGCATAAAGACCTCCAATGATGGAACCCATACTTGTACCAGCAACATAATCAACGGGGATGCCCATCTCTTCAATGTATTTTAACACGCCGATATGCGAGGCTCCTTTGGCACCGCCGCCACCCAACACTACACCGACCTTGGGTCGTGGCGGACGAATGGTATCATTTTGGGCTTGCAGCATCAATGAGGCCGACATCATGAGGATAAGTAAATAAATCTTCTTCATTTTTCCGTAATTAAGGTGATAAAACGTGCAAAAATACGGTTTTTCGGAAAAACAATACAAAAAAAAGAAAGCCGCTCGTTGAGCGGCCTTCTACAACCCCAATAATTTTGGACAGAAGAGTAAAATTACTTCTTCAGTTTGCCCAAACGAGCGGTCACCTTATAGGTGGTCTTTGAATAGATGTCAGTGCCAAGTACCGGAGCGTGACGGTGGGATTCCACTTGTGGATAGACCACTACGTCATAGCCCGGGTTCTTTTGCATCAGGTCAAACAGAGCATAGTTAGCACCTGAAGGAATAGCTATTCCGACGTAAGGAATAACTGTGCCAAAGTCAGAAGTAGTACCGATTTTCTCAGTGCCGAAGAGGTGTTGCCAGTCAATGCCGAGCACACGGACGACAGTGGCTTCACCCGTTACTTGGTCTGACAAGTTAAAGTCTTCAGCATGATACTCAACGGTAGCATTGGGTTCTCTCATGCTGTGACGGTAGGTGTTGCAGCTGGCCATGAACAACATGGCGAAACCGCAGATCAATAACAGTCTGAATTTCTTCATGATACTTAGGTTTTAATGATTGATAATTAGTGATTAGTTATAGGGGTTTTTTTATTTCTTGAATTTCATAAGATTAACTGAGATGTTGCCGTAAACAGCATGGGATGTGCAAACGCCACCAATCTCAAGCCAACTGATAGGCTTCAACGAAAGGCCAGCACCATAGTTGAAATGGTTGAACATACCATCACGAACGTAATCGTGGTAAATGGAATGGGTTTCCGTATCCACGCCAATGGAGTTGCCAAGGGTCCTTCCATAGGTTTCATTGCTGTAACCAATCAAAGGAATCAGGTTCAACCAAGGCAAAACAGGGATTTTGTAACCCACGTTGATGGTGAGGGCTGTTTGGTCGGGATATTCCTGTTGGGTCACCGTCCTATCCCATTTGTGTTTGGGAGATTGGTAGATAAAGTCCATATAAATGCCTACCAATGACACACTTGCACCTATGCCGAAGTTATTATAGGTTTTGTCAATTTGACCGTTAAAATGATAACCTACCATACCAGCGTTCACGCCGAGGGAAGCATCCATACTATTTTGCGAAAAATCGAACCATTGCGCTTTGGCGCTGACGGTCATCATAGAGAACAGCAGTGCAAATAATGCTACTTTTTTCATATTGAATGATTATTAAGTGGTTTTATTAGAATGAAATACGCTCAGTTAACATGATGTAGCCTACACGACGTTTCATGCCATTGAAGTTTAAATCTCCCTTTGCATAGTTTTCGTTGAGGAAATTGTGCAGGGGCAGCATGAAGGCAATTATGGTCTGATGCTTATTTGAACTTTTGCGTGAGAAGGCGAAGTCCAATCCGAGGCCGTTGCTGAACATGTCTTTCTCGACACCAGGATATCTGCCGCCAGCTCCAACCACCATATCATAGTAAACACCAGCTTCTATGGCATTCTTTCCGCCGATGATGATACCGGCACGGGGCTGGAAGTAGAAGCTGCGCAGGTTGTCGTCATTGGCTTTGAAGCAGATTTCCTGACTCTTGAAGTAGGCTCCAGCGTATAAACCGAAGAAAGTGGGTCTCCATGAAGCATCGAGGCCGACACCGAAGTCACCGGGTCTGGTGAAAGGATTCTTGAAAGCACGGTGGTAAGGACCAAAGATGTCGTTATCCTCGAATCCTTTTTTCTCAATACCTATGGGGAAGACAAGGTCGGAGCTGGGAATGATACGCGAGTAGGTCAATCTATCAGTCGTGTCTGAAATAAGGAAGTAACCAACAGCACCATTGGCGATGTCATAGAGAATAGTGGTAAAATAGTTGGTTGACCAAGCACGCGTATTGAGGGTAAATTTACTTTGTGCCTTAGCATTCATCGAGAGCAAGGCTCCCATTATGATAACTAATAATGCTTTTTTCATCGTAATATGATTTGCAAGTTTTTCTTTGATTTGCTTTTTACACCTTATTAATTAACTCCGCCCCGACACATCGGGGCGGATTCTGTTTTAAAGGTTTAGATTACATCATCAAGAACGACATCATCACACCAGCTGCAACGGCAGAGCCGATAACGCCGGAGACGTTCGGAGCCATGGCATGCATGAGCAGGTGGTTCGACGGGTCGTACTTCTGACCTTCCACTTCGACGACACGGGCGCTATCCGGCACAGCCGAAACGCCAGCGGCACCAATCATCGGATTGATCTTCTCCTTCAGGAAGAGGTTCATCAACTTGGCACCCAGCAGACCGCCGGCCGTAGCCACGGCGAAGGAGCAGGCACCCAGGACGAAGATCTTGATGGAGCTCGAGGTGAGGAACACCGAGGCCTGGGTGGAGGCACCCACGGTGAGACCCAAGATGATGGTCACAATGTCAATCAAAGGATTGGCAGCGGTGTTCTGCAGACGCTTCACCACGCCCGACTCCTTGATGATGTTGCCGAAGAACAACATACCCAACAGCGGCAGGGCCGTGGGGCTGATGAAGGTGGTCAGGATGAGGCCGACGATGGGGAACATGATCTTTTCGGTCTTGTTCACCATACGAGGGGCTCCCATCTTGATGAGGCGTTCTTCCTTGGTGGTCAGCAAACGGATGATAGGCGGCTGGAT
>DAIOUZ010000096.1:0-3342 GCA_036759285.1 Candidatus Limiplasma sp.
TATGTTGCAGAAGCACTGACCCTTTACGACATCACTGTCGAAACCAACAACCCCGACTGGGGCATGGTCACCGGCGGAGGTAGCTATCCGCACGGCGATACCATCCAAATTGAGGCTTTGCCTAACGTTGGCCACGAGTTTCTCACCTGGGACGACGGCAACACCAACAATCCACGTGACATCGTCGTCATCCAAGACAGCACCTTCACTGCCCTGTTTGCCCGTCTGCAGTATACCATCACGGTCGAAAGTGACAATCCCACCTGGGGCAGCGTGACAGGCGGCGGCACCTATTATTATGGTGACACCATCGAGATTTCGGCTACGGCCAACCTCGGCTTCGAGTTCCTCGGCTGGACCGACGGCAACACCGACAACCCGCGCACGGTCATCGTCACCGAAGACCAGACCTTTACCGCGCATTTCGGCATCAAACAATGCCTCATCACGACTGAAGTCGATCCCGAAGGCGCTGGCACCATCGAAGGTGGTGGCATCTATGATTATGGTGCCACGGCGCATCTGGTTGTCCACACCAATACGGGCTACGAGTTTATCACTTGGGATGACGGCGTAACTGACAACCCGCGCACCATTGTCGTGGAGGGCGACGCCACCTATACGGCCATCTTCAAGCCGTTGCAGTACGAGATCACCACCGAATGCGACCCCGTGGAAGGCGGCACCGTGACAGGAGCCGGCATCTACGACTATGGCACTACCGCCACGCTTACGGCAACACCCAATGAAAACTACATCTTCATCTGCTGGAGCGACGGCATCGCCAGCAACCCACGCAACGTGACGGTGACCGGCAACGCCAACTATAAGGCGCTATTCATGCATAACAGCACCCCGACCTACACCATCACTGTTGTTTCGAACAACCTCCTGCTTGGAGAGGTTAGCGGTGGCGGCGTTTATCCCGAAGGCACCACCATTGAAATCAGCGCAAGCCCCGCTCCCATTGCCTTTTTCAAGGGCTGGGACGACGGCAACACCGACAACCCGCGCACCGTCACCGTCACGCAAGACATGACCTTCACCGCTATGTTTGAGCTCATTCCGCCCGCCGAGACTTACACCATCATCGTGAGACCGGAGAACCCATTGCATGGCAGCACTTATGGTAGTGGCACATACCACCTCAATGATGTCATAAACATTGGCGCCACCCCTTCGCAAGGCTTCTACTTCTCAGGTTGGCAAGACGGCGACATGAGCAACCCGCGCACCATCACCGTAACAGGCGACGCCGAATACATTGCCCACTTCTCACAAAACCCTGTTCTGACCTACACCGTGACCGTGTATTATGACGAAAGCCAAGGCTTCATCATTGGAGCAGGCACCTACGTCGCTGGAGCCACAGCCAGCATCGCTGCCATCCCTGCCGACGGCTTCTATTTCAAGAAGTGGAGCGACGACACCACCGACAACCCTAAAGAGGTCTTGGTCGACCACGACATCGTGTTGACGGCTTTCTTCGACCACACCGGCGTGGATGAAAACGGCAATATCATCGTCGACCTCTACCCCAATCCCGCCAACGACAAGATCCGTCTCGAAGGACTAGAAGGCGAGAACAAAGTCGAGATTTACAATGCATACGGAATGCTTGTCAAGACCGTGGGCATCAACGGTGACAGTGAAATCAGCATCAGCAGCTTGCCCGCTGGCATCTACCTCATCCGCATCAATGCCAGCCATACATTGAGGTTCGTGAAAGAATAATTTCCATCTGCCAGACCTTTTATAGATTCCATTCGCACAACCTCTGCTTGGAATGACATAAAAAGTCTGGCAGACGGAAATAGAAATGATGGTAATTAAAGCCTGCTGTGCATGTCATTCCTCGCTTGGGCTTATGCGAATGGAATCTATGCACAGCATTGTTTTATCACTTTGTCATTATAAACTTCAGCGTCTCGCTACCCGACTCAGAAACGGCTTTAATGAAATACACACCTGAATCGAGGGTGTTCAAATAGGTCTCCAAAGTCGTGTGGTTCAGACCGTTGAAGCTGTACGTGTAGAGCTTGCGACCCATGAAGTCGAACACCGTCAGCTCGGCCTTGTGGAGGTCGTTCAACACCACATGCACTTCGCCATTGGAAGGATTGGGATACACGCTGATGATATGAGCGGGGGTATTACCCATCGGTTCCTCTACTTGAAGCACTTCCAAAGCTTGGGAGAAATCAGGGATGCCATAACCATATTGGTTATCTGGGTTATCAGCACGATTGCTGCAAGCACGGATGGCGTCGCAAATTTCCTGGACCGAAGCGTATGGGCGAGCCTGACGCAAGCAAGCCACGGCACCCGCCAACACGGGTGTGGCAAACGAAGTGCCGTCACCATTGTAATAAGGCCACCAGTTGCCGTAACCCGAAGCCACATAGGTACCTTCGCCCATGGCCATCACATCGGGTTTGATACGGCCATCGTAGGTTGGTCCCACCGAACTGAAATAAGCGCGGTTGCCGTTTTCATCGACAGCGCCAACCGTCAAAATATGTTCAGCATCGCCAGGAATGCCCAAGGTACAAATGCCATCGCCATCGTTGCCAGCGGCAATGCAACAGAGAATGCCACGACTTGCAGCAATCTCAGCACCAATCGTCATCGGGGCGGTGTGACCGTCATAATGCTCAAATGGATGATCCCACTGTTCTATATCGAAACCAACATAACCCAACGAAGTAGAGCAAACATCCACGCCAAGGCTGTCGGCATATTCAGCACCCGAAACCCAGTTGTATTCCTCAATAATGTTCTCACTGTTACCATCTTCGGTATGAATCAGGTAATAGGAAGCTTTCGGAGCCGTACCCACCATATTGTTGGGGTCATAGGCCGCCATCGTGCTCAGGCATGAGGTTCCGTGCGTACTCTGTGTATACACTGAATTGGAGCCATAAACGAAATCGCGCGTACCCAGCAGACGGCCTTCCTCGCGCATGTTATCGAAGCATGAGGCATCCGGGGTACCTTGAAAACCGCCATCAAGGACTGCCACCACAACACCGGTGCCATCAAAGCCCATGTCATGCAAGAGATTGACATTCAATTGAGTAACCTGAGTTTCAGCACCGCCATAGTAGCCATACAATCCACGATGGGTCGCTGAAGGTTTCATTTCGTTGGCCAGCCAACGTTCCTTCATCTCTTGCGCTTTAAGGTCATTGGGGCAGTTGCGCACCACCGAGACAAACTCGAGAGCGTTAATAGCCTCAATCACAGCAGGATCGGTGACACGCACGGAGACACCGTTCAACCATTTTGAGGGATTGAGCAGTTCAGCACCGCAACCGGCCACAGCCTGAAGATATTGCGGAT
>DAIOUZ010000096.1:3352-5202 GCA_036759285.1 Candidatus Limiplasma sp.
GTACTCGTCAATGGTAATGCCCAGGTTGGCACGACGTTGCAAAGCCCTCGGACTCAGATAAGCCTCGGGGTTGTCAATAGAATAAGGTGAGTTGTTCTTGTCGGTGAACTGCACCCAATAGATGTTCGTCGCGACTTGCGCTTGGGCAAACATGCCAAGCATTAGAAACAATAGTAAAAATGTAACTTTTCTCATAGTTATTTGAAATTTGAATTTTTACGATAGTATTTAGGTGTATAAAACCGCGCAAAAATAAGAAGTTTTTTGATTTAAGATTCAAAATTTAAAATTCAAGAATTAAATTAAAAGGAGATTCCCTACGGGAATGAAGATTTTCTGTTTTGTTTCCAGCGGCGGTTTCAATGGGTTAACCGTTTATAGCGTCTACTTCCGCCGCATTATGCCTTTACATTCTACTCCATTCCCGTAGGGAATCTCTATCCGCATCCAAAAATTCCTTACTTTTGCACAAAATTTCAAATACACGCCCCATGCGTATCGATATCATCGCTGTTTTCCCTGAAATGTTTGAAGGACCCTTTACGGAATCCATCATCAAACGCGCTGTAAATAAAGGCATTGTAGAGATTGGTCTGCACAATCTCCGCGACTACAGTACCGACAAGCACCACAAGGTGGACGATTATTCCTTTGCCGCCGGTGCGGGCATGGTGATGATGATCGAGCCTGTCGACAACTGCATCACCCACCTGAAAAGCCAACGCGACTATGACGAAGTCATCTACATGAGTCCCGACGGCGAGCTGTTGGACCAGCCTTTGTGCAACCAACTCTCTATGAAAGAGAACATCATCATCCTTTGCGGGCATTACAAGGGCATCGATGAGCGCATCCGTGAACATCTGATTACCAAGGAGATAAGCATTGGAAATTATGTCCTCTCAGGAGGCGAACTGGGTGCCGCCGTTTTGGTCGACAGCCTAGTGCGCCTGATTCCCGGTGCCTTGGGCGACGAAACCTCGGCCTTGTCCGACTCGTTCCAGGACGGTTTGGTGTCGCCTCCCGTCTACACGCGACCGAGAAATTACAAGGGTTGGGAAGTACCGGAGATCCTTTTGTCGGGCAACGACCTAAAAATCAACGAATGGAAATTGGAGCAAGCCATCCAGCGCACCAAGGAGCGTCGACCTGAAATGTACGAAATTTTCAAAAAAAGCTGATAATCTTCGCTACGTATTGAAATTATTTGTATTTTTGCACCCACTTTTTGGAGAAAAATATACAAAAATATATAAAAATGAGCAAAAACGCATTAATCCAATTCGTTGAAGATCAAATTGTTGTAAAAGATTTTCCGAAGTTCAAGACAGGCGACACCATTACGGTGACCTACAAGATTGTTGAAGGACAAAAAGAGCGTCTGCAGAAGTTCCAGGGCATCGTCCTGAAGCGCAGCGGCCAAGGCAAGACCGGCACTTTCACCATCCGTAAGATTTCCAACAACATCGGTGTTGAAAGATGTTTCCCGATTGCCTCCCCCATGATTGAGAACATTGAGCTCAACAAGCAGGGTGCAGTCCGCAAGTCACGCATTTACTACCTCCGTGGTCTGCGTGGTAAGAAAGCCAAGATCAAGGAACTCAAGAAGTGATTCCTTCATCAAGCAACAAAAGAAAAGCTCCGAATCTTCGGAGCTTTTTTTGTTTTAGGGCTTTTTAGACAGCACTTTATGCCTTTTTAAAATTCGCCGCCAAAGTCTTGAATTTCCAGCCGCGTTCCTCGAAGTTCTTGTACTGGTCATAGCTGGAGGCGGCGGGCGAAAGGAGGCAGATGTCGCCTTTTTGGGCATGGATGGCGAGATAGGCAAAGGCTTCTTCCATATTGGCATA
>DAIOUZ010000096.1:5212-7084 GCA_036759285.1 Candidatus Limiplasma sp.
GGGTCGGCCCTTCGACGTGCTCAGGGACCTTAACTATTTGTGTCAGCCCTTCGACACTTCGACTATGCTCAGTGACCGCGGGCTCAGGGGCCTTAGTTTCGCAGGTCGTTGAGCCTGTCGAAACGCCGTCTAGCATTTGCATCATCCGCTCCCCTGCCTTGCCAGTAAATAACAGGTGTGGCACAGGATTGGACTTCAGAAAATCCACCAGGGGCTGGTAATCGATGCCACGGTCAAAGCCACCGAGCAACAGGAAATCGACGCGTCCCAAAGCCTGACAGGCCGAAATAGCCGCTTGCGGGATGGTGGAGATGCTGTCGTTGACAAAGGTCACGCCTCCAAATGTACCGACAGGCTCCAAACGGTGCTCCAACGGCTTGAAGGTATATAAATAAGGTATCAGTTCCCGATAATCCACACCGTAGGCATCACAGGCCAACAATGCTGCCTTGACATTCAGATAGTTGTGCTCGCCTTTCAAAGGCAAGGCCGTGCGGTCAATCTCGTCATCAAAGTCGAACAAGGAAAAGACCTTGTTGTTGACAAACAAGTCCAAGGCATCGTTCAACAAGGTTTCATGGATAATGGCCGTGTCGTCCTCATTCATAAAACGCAACAGATTGAGCTTCGCCGATTTATAGCGTTGCATCGAGCCGAAATGGTCAAGATGCTCCTCAAACACATTGAGCAACACGCCCACATGCGGACTGTTGTGTACATACTCCAACTGATGCGCCGAAAGCTCATAAACCACAACGGAATCCGGCTTGATGTCTTCCATCACATCGAAACATGGGATGCCGATGTTGCCCGTGAGGATGGCATCGCGACCTGAGGATTTCAACAGATGGTAGATGAGGCTCGTTGTGGTGCTCTTGCCCTTCGTGCCCGAGATGCCGATGGTCTGCGCATGGAACTGACTGAGAAACAGGTCGGTTTGTGAGGTCACCTCCACCCCTTTCGTGTCGAAATCCTTCAATGAGATGCCTGGCGTTTTGATGACGATGTCGTAGTCGTACATCGCCTCAAGATACTGTTCCCCCGAATGGGTGACACCCTCCATGGCATCTTTGTCAGCCACAGCGATAACGGCATCAGGCAGGTATTTGTTCAAAAACCGTAATGTCGACCTGCCCTCGCGCCCGAAGCCGAGGATGAGGATACGTTTTTCGCGTAATCGATTCAGAATCAAGTCAAACATAGAGACGATTTTTCAGGATTTGTTCAAATTGTGGGGGCAGGAAATGGTTGGTGTTGAAACGATTCAGTATTTCTTTTACGGTCGGCCCTTCGACAGGCTCAGGGACCTTAACTAAATCAGCGGTCATTGAGCCTGTCGAAATGCCCGTGTCCTTTAAACATGCTCTAACCTCCTCCACTGTGCCGACACATTCGAAAGGCTTGACGGCTGCGGTGCCGTTCAGCTCTTCTAGGATGGGGCGAAGGCTTTCGTCTGCCATCAGGTCTTTGCCGAAGATGGCCGTCAGTTTCTCTCTCGAAAGGAAGGGCGACAGGATGATCCATGTAAACAAACACTTGGGGCATTTGCCGCACCATGAGTCGGTCTTGCTGCCCGCATTACAGCTACGGAACACGGGATGATAGGCCTCGCATTGGGCAAACAGACTGGCGATCTGCAACTCACTCAACGGACGCAAGAAGCTGAAATATTGAACTTCATCGTTCAGGTTCTCAGCCACATAACGGCGGAAATCGATTTCAAACTCAATGGATTTGCTGTATTGGTGGTTGATGTTCGTCCCTGGCACCGTCGACTCGTTCGCGCTGTTTTCGTTGGACAAAGCGATATATTTTGAACGGCTACCAAAAGCCACCAACACAGTGATAAACGCCAGCAAGGCCGAGAAAGGT
>DAIOUZ010000096.1:7094-7375 GCA_036759285.1 Candidatus Limiplasma sp.
TGCACGGTAGGCTCGTTCGCGCTCGATTCGTTGGAGAGGGCTATCCGGCTCCTGCCAGCCAGCGTGGCGATGAGCAGGCTGTAGAAGGCCAGCATTGCCGAGAAAGGTGTATGTCCGTTGAGATAGCCTTCCGCATTGAGTTTCAGCATGGTTGGGTCGAGGGTGCGGTTGATGACGATGAACTCGTTTTCTTTATAGCCTGCTGTCTTCACACAGTTCAAGGTTGCACCACGGGGATTGACAATGAGCGGAATAACGGGCATTTCGTTGCGCAGGCATTC
>DAIOUZ010000096.1:7385-10120 GCA_036759285.1 Candidatus Limiplasma sp.
CTTTGCCGCCGCCGATAGGGACCAATGTGCGTTCTTCAAACTTGACGCTGCCCATAGATTCCATGCCCTCGCACGTCCTTCGCAGGAATGACATGGGCAGCGGCGACTCCAACTCCATCAAATCCGCTTCCGGAACCGAGATGCTGTTCAGATAAAGAAACTCACCTAACCCATTGTAATACAACTTCTTCCAAAATGCTTTCTGCGATTCGGTTAATGCGAAAGGCTTCACCACCACACTTTTCGGGCAGGCGATTTTCCAATAGCTCACCAACTCCGTCATGCCGATTTGGAACGCCAAAGCCTGCAATTGCTCCTCAGGAAGGCTATCCCAATCGAAGAAGGGCCTTGCAGGAATCTCCAAGGTCGGGCGGAAATGGTAGCGGTCGTCCAAGTCGAAGTCGAAAGCCAAAAACAAGGCTCCGTTTTCACGTTTCACCGTCTGGCTTTCGAAAGTGAAAGTCGCAAATTCCTTGCGCAGGGCGTCAAATTTGGATTGATTGTCAGTTCGTTTCAAGACAAGCGTGTTTTTATGCCACAAAATTACGAATTATGGCTTGATTATCGTGCAAAAAGTCTAATTTTGCGGTATGGATTTAGGAGAAAAGTTTATCATACGCAGCAACTCGTTGGAGCCGAAGCAAGGTAAAATCTTGATTTCTGAGCCTTTAATGAACGATTTCCATTTCGGGAGGTCGGTGATTCTGCTTATCGACCACGAGGAATCGGAAGGCAGCTTTGGCATCATCATCAACAAGAAGTTGGAGGTCAATGTCAACCACATCGTCGACGAGTTCCCCGACTTCGAAGCGCCTGTGTATCTGGGCGGTCCCGTAGCCGACGACCAGCTTTTCTTCATCCATACCCTTGGTGAAATGATTCCCGAGGCCTACCCCATCGTCGACGGTCTTTATTGGGGCGGCGACCATGAGACCTTGGCCACTTTGATCCACACGGGCATCGCCAACGAGGATAACGTGCGTTTCTATCTGGGATATTCAGGCTGGGACGCAGGACAGTTGGTCTCCGAATTGGTGCGCAACACCTGGCTCATCAGCGACATCACGGCGGAGCAATACCTCGACACCCCTCCGGAGAAAATGTGGCAGACCTTCGTCGACCAGATGGGCAACCCCTACGAGATGTGGAAGCGATTCCCGAAGGATTTTCAAGACAATTGACCATGAAAGACTACCTATACACTTTGGAAATGGAGACGCGCGACTATGAGTGCGACATCCAAGGCATCGTCAACAATGCCAATTATCAGCATTATCTTGAAGCGACCCGTCACAAATGGCTCCAACAGGAAGGCCAGTCCTTTCGGAAATGGCACGATGAAGGAATGGACGTTGTGGTGTCCGAAATCACGATGAAATTCAAGACACCGCTTCATGGCCAAGAGGCTTTTCTCTCCTGCCTGAACGTCAGAAGAGACGGCGCACGTTTCGTCTTCGACCAGGACATTTACCGGAAGTCCGACATGAAGCTTTGCGTTTCCGCATCCGTTTCAACGGTTTGCATGGTCAATGGCCGTCTGACACGCGGTGAAGAAATCGCCACCCTATTTGCGAAATATCTCAGTTGACATCATCAATCTATCACACTATGAAAAATACCCTTATCCTCCTGCCGTTGGTCTTCAGTATCATGGCCTGCGGACAACACAGTACCTCCGAAAAAGACTACGAAACGGACACCTTCACCACAAAAAGTGGGAAAACGCTCAAGTTTCACGCGCTGACACACGCCTGCATCCGCATCGAATTCGACGGAAAAGAGATTGAAATCGACCCTGTGAGCAAAATGGGCGACCTGGTCATCAATTATGCCGCCTTCCCCAAGGCCGACTACATCTTTGTGACGCACGAACACTTTGACCATCTCGACACCTCCGCCATCAACACGCTCTCAAAGGCAAAGACCGAATTGATCACCAACCGACGTTGCGCCGACATCTTGGGCTACGGCAAAGTCATGGCCAACGGCGACCGTCTTGTCCTCAATGACTGGCTCACGGTGGAAGCCGTCCCAGCCTACAATATCACCGAAGGACATTTGCAGTTTCATCCCAAGGGACGCGACAACGGCTTCATCCTTACCATTGACGGTGTGAGGGTTTACATCGCCGGCGACACTTAGGACATCCCCGAAATGGCTGACATCAAAGATATTGACATCGCCTTTTTGCCTTGCAACCAGCCTTACACCATGACCACCGAACAATTCGCGCGTGTGGCCAGGATCATCAAACCCAAGGTGCTGTTCCCATACCATTATGGACAAACCGATGTCACCGGGCTTCCCGCTGAACTGAAAGGCGACGGCATCGATGTTCGCATAAGGCATTACGAATAAAGCCATACGTTTACAATATTGGCTCATTTCCATAAATGACAATGGCCGCTTTCACCTTTTCGTGAAGCGGCCATTGTCATAGACCATAGACCAGAGTCAAAGAACTACTCTAAGCTATCTCCAGCCTCGTTCTCTCCCTCCTTAGCTTGTCTTTCGAGTTCCATCTTACCGAAACGCAGCGTGAAGCCAGCAGAAATGTAACGGCTGTTGAGCATCTTGCGGGTGCTGTCACTGAGGTAGTACGGGTTGGTGTTGCTCGAACCAGAACCGATTTTGGCACCCCAGTTGAAGATGTCCTGCACGTTGACGAATACCGACAAACGACGGTTGAAGAAGTCACTGCGGAGACCCATATTGAGGAAATAACGAGCCTTACG
>DAIOUZ010000096.1:10173-12451 GCA_036759285.1 Candidatus Limiplasma sp.
ATTGCGGTCATATTCCATCCTATAGCCATAGTCATAGAGGTTGGCGTAAAGGCGTACGTTGAAGAAACCTGTCGGGCGGTAGGTCATGTTGAGCGAAGTACCATAGCGCCATGAAGTACCCATGTTGTAAGGTATCGAATAGCTCACAATACGGTCCAAATAGTCATCGTATTCAGCATCGGTCAACCTGCTGATTTCGTTAGTGCTCCAGCGACCGTATGCCTCAAGACCGATATTGCCGAAACGCTCGAAAAACTTCTGCCAGCCCGCTTCCATATTGTGGGTATAACTATTCTTGAGGCCATTGGGGTTGCCCGTCGAATAACTATCATCACCATACCTGCGGAAGATACTGATTTGATCTTCCCCTGGGTGCGACATGCGCATCGAATAGTTGAGTTTCCAGTTATGCATACTCTCGGTGCGATAAGTCAAGTGAATGGAAGGACGGACATTGAGAAAATACAATGTACTGTCGTCAGCAAAAGGCATCTCGCTGGAATAGGCATATCCGATGCGGTCACCGCCAAGGCCCAGGCCAGTGCTAAGCGTGAATCCACCCCAACGCCTTGTCCAGTTGACATCGGCATTCAAACCCGTTTCAGAGCCATTGAAACGATATGTGCGCAGTATGTCGACACTGTCATAATGGATGCCGCCATCGTTGGAATAAAAACGTTTATAGTCGCTGTTGTCCTTTTGATGGTCGACACGCAAACCGTAGCTTAGTTCACCATCATCGCTGTATGGACGATTGTAACGAGCATCGAGATTGACGCCAAGACCTGATTGGTTCGACAGCAAGTACCGGTTTTCGTCAAAGTCAGTGTAAACATCGTAGAAACGGTTATTATAATAATCGGAAGCGTTCTTGTTGAATCTTGTGTTCAGGCCGATGCGGAGATTGTGTCCCTTATCATCAAACTTTTTGGTATAGTCAGCTCCAAAATGGCCGAAACCAGATTGTGAAACAGTAGTGTCGCCCATGCTGTATGCCAAAATGCTATCAACGGGCTGGACAAAGAAGGTCTGCACTTCACGACGATTGCCAAAACTATGATTGTTGTTATAAAAACCACCACCATCAAAAGAGATATCACTCGTAGAGTCAATCTCATAATCAATGTTCACGAAAACATTGCCACTGATGCTGCGGTTGTCTTCTTTCTGCGATGTGGTCTTGTACCAAATAGAGTCATATAATCCCTCTGTTGCTGCATCCTCACGTTTCAGTTCCCAACTGTCGGTGGTATTGATTCTGTCGCTATAACGTCCCGAAGCGAACAAATTTACGCTCAGTTTTTCCTTCTTCCACATATAACTGACCCAAGGCGAGACGAAAGGCTGGTTGGAGCCATTCACGCCAAAGCTAATGAATTGGTTGCTCTTGATGTGCGCCGAGGTCACAATGTTGATGACCGCCTCGGCATCAGTGGCATATTTAGCTGAAGGGTTGGTGATGGTCTCGATGCGTGCGATGGCGTTGGCGGGCAAGGTCTGGAGATAAGTCTTGAGGTTCTCTTCGGTGAGTTTCGAGGGTTTATCATTCACCCAAATCTCCACACTCGACACGCCGCGCAAGGTGATGTTGCCTTCCACGTCGACCTCCACGCCTGGCGCGTTCTGCAAGGCATCTTCGGTGGTTCCCGTTTGGATGGACGGGTCTTCGCTGACATTGTAAATCAACTTCTCGCCCTCCATGGCATACAACGGCCTTTCGGCGGCCACCGTGACCTCACCGAGCGATGTAACACCAGGATTGAGGCGCAAGGTACCGAGATTGGTATGGTTGGTCACATGGAATGGCAAAGCGAAGCTCTCGTAACCGATGGCAGAAATACGCAACACGAAAACGCCTTGAGGCACGTTGTTGATTTCAAAAACACCGTCCATGTTACTGACGCCACCTTTGACGAATTCGTTGTCGATGGAGTCGAGTACAGCCAAATTGACGTATGGCAAAAACTCACCCGTTTTGGCATCGCGCAACACACCCGTCACCGTAAAAGTGTCGCGGCCCGCGAGCACGGCCGAGAGGGGGCTCTTGCCGGAACCGTTTGGACCCATAATGGCGTGCGTCTCACCATCGTTGATGACGAGGTCGATGCCTTTCAATATCTCTTTCTCGCCAATGCGAGCATGTAAGTTCTTAACTTCTAACATATCTCATTTTACGTTTATCACTCATCGCTTCTCACTTATCACTTCTTCACTGCACGCCGCTGCCACACTACCAGCTTCTAACAATCGTTGCTGAGCCTCATCATAACTCAAGCCC
>DAIOUZ010000097.1:0-5881 GCA_036759285.1 Candidatus Limiplasma sp.
CATGATGTGGTAGTAATCTGAATTGAGAACCTTTTCAATGGTCCACAAAGCCTTCGTTGCATCGTATCCATTTGTCCCTCTGCATTTATAAGTGGTAAGAAACGGATTGGGATAGTCGGTACTAGTATGAGGAGCGAAGTCATTAACGGGTTTGTAGAAGCACCAACCTTCCGCGGGGCAGAGGTAATAATTGCTGGTGGGCGTACTTGGATTATAACCAACACTGCCGATATAATAGACTCCAGAATAGTCAGTCTGCGCCACGGCCTTCTCGTTCAAGAAAAACGCGAAAAAAGCCACCAGGAGCAACCCAAACATGCCTCTTCCCAGCTTTTTTCCACCGTTACCATTCAAAAAAGTCGGAGTCTTGCCATCCAAATTTTCAAGAAAATTCTTATTCATTACTATCAAAAAATTGGTTTTATTAAAGCAATTTCTCTGTATCATCACAATGCCACGATACATTTTTTTACAAAAAACGTGCAAAAGTAGAAAAAAAGATGCATTTTTAATAGGAGTTTTTAGATAACATATTGTTACTATTTATAATATTAAGCGCAATATGCTGATTTTCATCTTATTATCATAAACACGTAGAATTGAAAAAATTGGATAAAATAGAGAAATACACTGAAATGTGTATATGGTGTAAGTTGTTAATATTTATTTTATAAAAATCACACGCACAAGCACACCAAAGCCGCCAACACCATCAACAGCGGGATAATTTTGCTGCGGATGTTCTGCTCCTTGAAACCGAAGATGCCGTAGACGAACGAAACGACAAGACGTACGCCATAGAGAATCAACGGGATAAGCACCACCACGGCGGCTTCCTGCTTCAATCCTGTGAGGTAGATGACATCAGCCACGGTGACGAAAATGGCCATGGCGACGATGCCCCAACGCCATTCGAAAGGTTGGTTTTTGCGACGCGGGAACCAGATGAAAAAGAACAAAATGGCCATCATGAGGAAGTCGTAGATGGTGTACCAGGCTTGAATGGTAGCAGGCGAGATGCTTTCCTTGCTGAGGAGGAACTTGTCGTAGACACCGCTCAAAGCCACAAGCACGGCTGAAGCAAGCAGCATATAGACCCATTTGTTCGACTTGAATTGTATGCCTTCGAGCTTGCCTGACCGGTTCATAAAGTAGAACGATATGATGGCCAGAACCACACCCGTACCCTGTAACCAGGTCAGGCTCTCATGAAAAACACAAAACATCAAGATGACCGTGATGGCCGGCCTCAGCTGATTGACAGGGCCCACCACAGTAATGGGCAGGTGCTTCATAGCAGAGTAGCTGAACATCCAAGAACAAAGGATGAGGGCCGTCTTACCCATGATGAGCAAATGCTGGCGCGCGGTCAGCGGTTCGATGTAAAGCTTCGACATGAATCCGCCAGAGAACAACTCGGGCTGGAAATGCGACAATACGACAAACGGCACGAACAAAAGCCCGCTAATCAAAGTGCTGTAAAACAAAACGGGGATGATGGCATTGCCGACGACGGTCTGTTTCTTGAAGATGTCATAGAAGCCTAAAAGGAAGGCCGAAATCAAAGATAAGACTACCCACATGGTGAATCAATTTTGCGCGGCAAAAATAGCGTTTTTTGTTAAATCAACGAATCAAATCGATATATACCGGCAAATGGTCGCTGAAGCCGCCGAAATAGCGCGGGCCGATGTAGGTACGGAACAGTTTCTTGCCATGGTAGGTCTCGTCGTCCTCCAGCATGAAGCCGGCATGGAAGATGCGCGCGCTACCTTCTTGATAATGAAGACCTTCCCCATCTTCCATCACAGCGGGTGTAACGATGATTTGGTCGAAAATCTGCCAGTCGGCCTGATGCTTTAAAGTGCCCTCAAAGCCTAAACCGTCGTTTTTGCCAAACAGGTTGATAAGACAACCTTCTTCCATCTCTGATGGATGTCGCGCCCGCAACACATCGTAGACACTGGGGTCGGTAGGGCAATCGTTTAAGTCACCCATCATGATGACTTTGGGTTGGTAGCCTTCGGGGGCTGCCGCCATGATGGAGTCCACCTTTGAACGCAGAATCTCCGCCGAACAGGAGCGCGAGCCAACGGTTTCTAATTCTCCGCTATAACGGCTCGGCCAGTGGTTGACAAAGACATGAACTGTGTCTGCCATATAGGTCGGCCCTTCGACAGGCTCAGGGACCTTAGATCCCACAGCGGTCGTTGAGCCTGTCGAAACGCCGTCCTTACTGATGAATTTCGCATACAAAATATCCCTGGAATGATACGCCGTGTCCTCTGGATTATAATACGGAAACACCGCACTTTCCACCAGCTGGAAATGATCAATGGAATACACGATGGCGGGGTCAATGCCACGTTTATCGGGGCCTTCGTAATGCACCCATCGGTAGTTGTGCTTCTTCAGTGGGGTCTGCTCAAAAAGGGCGCTCAACACGTACTCATTCTCCACTTCACACATGCCAAGAATGCCCAATGGCCGGTTCTCCGACATGGCCAAGATGGCCTTGTACATGTTGTTGCGCTTCTTGTAAAACCTCGACTTCGTCCAATGCTGCATGCCTTCCTCGGTGAAGGCGTTGTATGTCTTGGTGCTATCCACAAAGGGGTCAAAGAAATTCTCCATGTTCCAAAAGGCCACACGGATGGTTTCCTGGGCTGAAAGAACATTTGTAATCACAAAACACACAAAACAAAGCAAAACACTCCTTTTTATAAGGGCTGTGGGAAGCTGCCAACTGGCGGCTTTCCAGCGGCAACACGGTTGTGTAGCCGCCATCCTTCGCAAAGTAGTTTTGCATATTTTGATGGTTTTGTGATAAATAACCATTACCACTCTTTTGTTACCGCTGCAAATGTAAGAAATTGTTTCTATTTTTGCGCCATGAAATCGAAATTGCTCTTACTTCTGTTTTTGCTTGCCTCAAGCCTTGGCTTTGCACAAAACGCCCATTTCTGGGACGGCATAGAGAGCTTTGATGGCCCAACGGATGAAAACCCAGTATTGGCATCCCAAATCGATTTCTACTTCGACAAACTAGTCGCTCCCCTACCCGATTCGATCACATTGGAAATCAGTCGATTGGTTGAGCGCACAGAAAGCAATGCCGACCTCCGCGATTTCATCCTTTGGCATCTTCTGGAGAAATACCGTCATCCCGAATACATGAGCCAAGACCAAGTATTCGTTTGGCTCTATGACCAATACTTCTCACGATTGGAAATCAAGAACTTGAACGAAACCAATTTGGCGATGATTCGCGACAAAGCCGAACAACTAAGAAGATTGGCTTTATTCAATACAGCACCCAATTTCATGCTGAACGATTCTCTTGACTTGCAATCCGTTGAAAGCGATTACACGGTCTTGTTTTTCTACGACCACGACTGCGATGTATGCCGACAGGAGATGCAAGATTTGGATTCGGTATGCACTCATCATCCTGAAATCACAGTGCTCGCCATCAACTCTTGCCATTGACATGAATCTCGATAGTCGGGGTGATAGTTCGGGCGGATTTGCAATCCGCCCGCAAGGATATGGGGATTTGAAATCCCCCATTCAACACCACCGGATTACAAATCCGTCGGAACTGATAGGTTTATACGACATTGAAACCACGCCGCTGATTTTTGTCCTTGACAGGGACAAGCGCATCATTGCCAAGAAAATACGGGCAAAACAAATACCATTAATCCTGTAGAGACGCCGATTTATCGCGTCTCAAAACCGACATCCATTGTCTCTTTGTCTCATCAGAGACGCGATAAATCGCGTCTCTACAAGGCCAAGGCCTGTTTCATTTCCTCCAAATGCGCGACCGCCTCCTCATACAATTTCCATTGCGACCGAGTGCGGACCAAATTGTGGATGGGATACTTTATCTTATAATAGGTGTTGCCATTGATGTAATCCGTAAGGAAACGTACGGCCTGCATATAGGGGAACAAGGTGGCGGCGTACGGCAGGTTTTCTTTTTCGATCGGCAAAAGGAACGATTTAGTGCCCTCTAAATAACCTTTAGAGAAGGCCTTGAAAATCTCCATGTTGAAATGGATGTTGTCCAAATCGGGGTCGTCCTCGGCACCCGTGTTGGCCGCCGAACGCAGAAAGTCACCAAAGTCGGAGAAGACGAAACTTGGCATGATAGTGTCCAAATCGATGATGCAGAGCACGTTGCCATCCTTATCGAAAAGCATGTTGTTGACCTTCGTGTCGCAATGGCAGATGCGCTTCGGCAGCTTGCCTTCACGATAAAGCCGTTCACCCAAGCACATCTCATCAGCCACCGCCCTGATCTTATCCACGAACTTCTGCACCTCGACTTCACGCATCTGACCCACACGATCCTCAGCGACGGCATCCTCCATCTGTTTCAAGCGGAATTCGATGTTATGAAAATCAGGGATAATCTCCCCTATCGGTGCCTCCAAATCCGTCAGCAACGACTCGAAATCGCCGAAAGAGCGGCCCGCGTAATAGGCATATTCAGGTGTGACAGCTTCGTAAGTGTAACTATCGGCGATGAAGTCCATCACACGCCAATACTTTTCGTCCTCAAAGACGTAAGTCTTCCCTGTGTCAGCCTTTAGGAAATGTAACACGCGGCGATTGATGTCCTTAACACCCTGGTTTTCGTATTTCTGCCGAATGTGATTGGTAACAGTTTCAATGTTGTTTTGCAACATATCCACATCAGTGAAGACGGCATTATTGATACGCTGAAGGACGTACTTAGGTTTGGCTTCGCTTTTGACCATAATCTTATAGGTGTCGTTGATGAGACCATTGCCCAAAGGTTCTATGTTCTCGATGGTTTTCGGGTCAATGAAGTGACCTGCGATGTTAAAAAGTGCGTTCATGGGATGAAATCGTTAGATTATACGAAGTAAAATTTTTTGCGAAGATAGAGATTTTTACATGCAAATTTCTAATTTTGCCCAAATTTATTATTCATTCGTCACTGCGAGGAACGAAGCAATCCAGTAAAACTACTAATTCTCTAGATTGCTTCGTCGTTCCTCCTCGCAATGACGCAAAGCGACAAAAAACACACAAAATCATAATCCTATGAAAAACAAGTTTTTACACCTCATCATCGGCCTGTTTCTTTTGACCATGGCCACCGCCTGTGGCGAAAAGCAAACCACCGAAACAGAAGTCCGCAAGGGCAACTACCGCATCGTCGACAATACCATTGTCTTCGATGAACCGCAACGCATCGAAGGACAAAAGAGCGTCCTCCAGTTCACTGTCGACCCCATTGAAAACGTCCGCATCGGCTTCATCGGCCTCGGTATGCGTGGACCGGATGCCGTCGATCGCATGACCTATATCGACGGTGTGACCGTCAACGCACTGTGCGACATCGCGCCTGACCGCGTGGAAGCCGTGCAAACCAACATTTTGGAAGCCAAAGGCCTGCCACGGGCAGCTGCCTACACGGGCCGCGAAGCTTGGCGCGAGCTCTGCGAGCGCGACGACATCGACCTCGTCTACATCTGCACCAACTGGCAGACTCACGTGATGATGGCCGTCTATGCTATGCAACACGGCAAGCATGTGGCTGTAGAAGTGCCCGCCGCCACTTCGCTCGAAGAGTGTTGGCAACTCGTCGACGTGGCCGAACAAACACAACGCCACTGCATGATGCTTGAGAACTGCTGCTACGACTTCTTCGAGCTAACAGCCCTCAACATGGCCCAAAAAGGTATGTTCGGTGAGCTTATTCACGGTGAAGGCGCCTACATCCACAACCTTGAGCCCTATTGGCACGAATACTATGAGAACTGGCGCCTCGAGTTCAACCAAAGCCATACGGGCGATGTCTACCCCACCCACGGCCTCGGACCTCTTTGCCAGGCCTTCAACA
>DAIOUZ010000097.1:5891-9474 GCA_036759285.1 Candidatus Limiplasma sp.
GGTCTCGATGGGTACACCTTCTTATAATGGCAAGAAAGTCGCCAAGGAGATGATGGGTGTTGACGACTTCGCCAACGGTGATATGACCACCACGATGATCCAGACCGAGAAGGGCAAGACCTTACTCATTGAGCATGATGTCTACACCTACCGTCCTTATAACCGCCTTTTCCAACTCACTGGTACAGAAGGATTTGCTAACAAATATCCTACCGAAGGCTTCACCGTCCTTGAGGACAAATTCCCTGCCGGTTTCCTTCCTGAAGGCGTGAAACTCAACCCACACGGCTTCGTACCTGCCGAAGTGCGCGACAAAATCTTGAAAGATTACCTCCACCCCATCGCGGTTGAGATTGAGGAAAAGGCCAAAGAGGTGGGCGGTCACGGCGGCATGGACTTCGTCATGGATTACCGCCTCATCTATTGCCTGCAGCACGGCCTGCCCCTCGACCAGGACGTCTATGACGCCGCCGAATGGTCCTGCCTCGGCGAGCTAACCGCAGCCAGCATCGCCAACGGTGGCATGCCAGTGCAAATGCCCGACTTCACGCGCGGCGATTGGAACAAGGTGCAAGGATACAAGCACGCAAAATAAGACATCTTACCATTCTATTCTTACCTGCACTCCTTCTGGGTCGTTCTCAAATCCTAGGAGGAGTGTTTGGCTTTCCTCGTCCCAAGTCGAACTACTTTCCACACTGGTTAGCACCTTCACAGGCATTTTTGGCAAAAGGATGCGCATGACATTCGCTGTATTGGCTGGCGACTTGGATATGAAACTAAAACTGTTAAGCGTAACCACTTCGTCGTATTGCCTCGATGCTGCCGCCAACACTTTTGGTTGGGTTTTATCTGCCACTTTATCCAAATCATAGAGGAAGGTCTGCTCACCTGGCTGCACAATCTTTTCGCCTAGTACAGGCAGCGAAGGGTCAAAAAGGTCAATGAAACTGCCCTTCAACGACAACGGCTCATTTGACACGGGGTTTTCGTCCACCACCGAGGCAATTATGTAAGGGTCACGGCGCAAAAGGAAATAGTTTTTCTGTTCGTATGGGCCGTATGACGCTTCCAAAGTTTGCAACAACAAGCTATCGGCACCTTCGGTCTGGACAAACTCTTGTGGATTGCGGCGCAACACATAAATGTGGCCCTCGCCAAAGCGATAGAGTCCCTCAACAGTTTGCTCGTCCATACCCATCAACGCAAAAAGATGTTGAGAGGGAGCACTAAAATGATTGCCGTTCGTGTTCCACCATTCGGGTACAGTCTGAAAAGGATCATTATCACGGCCACAATAAATCAAGTTTCCTCCCTGCTTCACCCAGTCGGCGATGCGTTGATGCGCCTCAGGGGCAAGGGGCTTCATATTGGCATAGGTCATCAGCAGCACACGCTGGTCATGCAATGTCTCTTCATATCCAAGGTTTTCCATGTGTGTGATGCTTACAGGAATGCCTCGCTTGACAAGCGGCATAGCAAGACCAAAGAAATTGACAAGGTACGAATCCTCAAAGCCTTCATAAGGCTGATGGAACATGATGGAGTTTGACAAAAGTACGCTGATGCCTTGCGCGCCGTTGACATGGTTTTCGGAAGTTGGCATGTCATTGAGCGCATTAATCATTACCTGCATCTGGGTGGAATAAGGCCGCGGAATGCGCGTCTTCTCTTCATTGTCGGCACTAGTAGGATACTCACGCTCATAGATGCGATCGGGCCATGGCATCACTTCATAGTCCGCGATAGTGGGATAAAGCAGTTGTGCGGTAAAAGTGGCTTGATAGTTGCGCTTGTAATCCTCCCAGTTCACAACGCGGTCTTCGATAGGGTCGGTCAAAAAGAACATTTTGCGACCCGTTGGCCGTGCCATCGATTCAAGACAGCCGTATTCCAGGAAAGCCATCTCGAAGACACGCTCCTTTAGCACGCCATTATAATGGTTGGGCATGCGTGAAGTGCCCGTCCAGACCTGAGCGATATAGCCATCGCAGTTCTCCATCGTGTTCAAAGAAGCCTCAGGCGACACGATGCCCCATTGGGCATAATTGAGCAGGGAGTGGGTCGGCACAAAACAACGTACTTCCATCCCTCGCTCACGCCCATATTGCTTGGCGTATGCAAAAGCCTCATCAAGCGCACGGCAATAAAGGTAATGCTTGAGCTTATTAGAAAGATAGGTATTCTCCGCTGACTCGTGTTGGGGTCGCCACGGAAAGCCGTAATAGTCCTGCCACTCCCGCTTGAAAGCCTCGCTGTAGCCGCTCCACACCCAAAACTCAGGCTCTTCAAAGAAGAGGGTATTGATGCCCTCGTCAACCACAGGCTTAATGTGCTTTTCCTTGAAATAGTCCAGAAAACTATGGGTTGGCACAATGTAAGGCACCTCAGGACCATGCATGATGTCCTCGCCAGAAGACTTCCTCTGCACTTCATCGTCATGGGATTTCCCGTCCCACTGACCTGAAAAGTAATCCCTAAATCCACCCCATGAGATGCCTGTCATGAAATGCGTGGTATAGCCTCGGTCGCGCCACGACTTCACACGGTCGTGAAACGAAAGCGTGGGACTGTTGCCTACGCCATACACCATGACGACATCGGAACGGATATCCGTCGACGGTTTCCATGGCGACAAGGTCTGAAAAGTGGTCTTTTCACGTTGAGCCACAAGCTGAAACGACATGGAAAGCAACAGGACAAAGAATAAAGCTCTACGCATAACGAACTTTATTTTGCCATGATAGATCTAAAGAAAATCTCTGCGTCTTTCCAAACGGTATAATCGCGGGCATAAAGCAGATTCATTTGGTTGAGGACATCGGTCTCCATATCCTTTTCCATATAGGATGCAGGGCTGAAGACACCTCGACGAATCTTAGGTAGTTTTTGCGTCTCGTCGGCAGGAGAACAATAACCCACCCAAGTTTTACGACCAAACAAAACCAAAATGGCGTTTTTCAGGAACTTGACAGGCTGCTTCACCACCAAGGCCAAAGGCAGCCAGAAAATGATGCTAAACAAGCTCATTACCACATCGAAGAGACGTTTGTTGCGGCGGTTGGCTACTGTGTCAATGGCTTTAATATCAACGGTATAAAGGTCGCCACGGGTGTTGATGCTATTGCTACCGATGATGGACAGGCTGTCCTCAGGCGCAATCTTATAGTCCACATTAGTGGCATGCCAATCCACCATCTTGTCGATGATGACCTGATGTGGCACGTCCTTCGAGCAGAAAATGACCTCCGTAATCTTGTATATCTCAATGATGTCAGGCACTTGAGAGAGGTTGCCGATGAAGCCTTCAGGAGCCTCACCTTGCGTCTCCGAACTCACCAAACCGATGAAATCCGGCTTGATGGAAGTGCTCTCCAAAATGGAATTGACGCGTTGGGTCTCCTCGGGACTACCGATGACCAAAAAGCGTTTCTTCTCCGTCTTCTTCGACTGGAAATTCTCGTTGCCCAGTAGGATGCCAATAAAGCGCGTGAGGCTCATCTCCAAGGCCAACCAAATCATGCCAAAGAGAATCAAAGCGCGTGAAAAACGCAGACTCTCGGGCAGCAAAGCATACAGCACC
>DAIOUZ010000097.1:9484-12396 GCA_036759285.1 Candidatus Limiplasma sp.
CCTGTAAAATAGGTCGACAAAAGCCAAATCAAGATATAGATTGGCAATACAGCCGCAAAGAGCACTGTCGGATAGGTGCCCACACCGCCATAAATGTTGCTATGTCCCCAGAAATAACTGATGACCGCCAATCCGCCATAGCCCAAAACGGCATCAAGGAACGGGACAGCCGCCTTGTGGAAAAACTGCGACACCAAGGCAAAAAACGCCTTGATATAGATGGCCAAATTAATAAGGAACGAGAACGACTTGGCCCAGGAGTTGCCAAAGTGCTTTTTGGCGAAAATCTCCATGGCGCGATAGAATACGAACACATAGTTGACGCTGGTCTTCTTCGTGCTCTCGCCCTTGTAGTGGATGATGCGTGTTTCGGGGAAATAGTAGTTCTTGTAGCCGCCCTGCGTGATGCGATACGACAGGTCAATATCCTCGCCATACATGAAAAAGGTCTCGTCCAACAAGCCGACCTTGTCCAGTGTTTCCCTACGCATCAACATGAAAGCACCAGCCAAAATCTCGACCTCGTTGGTCTCGTCATCTGGAAGATGGCCCATGTAATAGCGTGCAAAACGCTTGCTGTGCGGAAAGAGCTTGGCCAAGCCAAACATCTTGTAGAATGCAGTCTTAGCCGTAGGCAGACCACGTTTCGACTCGGGCAAAAACTGTCCCTTGCCATCTACCATCTTCACACCCAGACCGCCCGCATCGGGATGGCTGTCCATGAAGGCAATGCATTTTGAGAAGGTGTCGTCCTCTACCACCGTGTCGGGGTTGAGGAGCAGCACATACTCCCCTGTAGAAATCCTAATCGCCTGATTGTTCGCCTTCGCAAAGCCCACATTGTCCTTGTTGGCGATGACCTTCACCTCAGGAAACTTCTGCGCCAACATCTTCAACGAGCCGTCGACAGAGTTGTTGTCAACGACAAACACCTCCCCCTCGATGCCTTGCATGGCGCGACGCACCGAGTAGAGGCATTGCTCAAGGAAATACTCGACATTATAGTTGACGATGACGACAGAAAGTTTCATCTATGAAATCAATTGTTGGCGTTAGAATCGTGGTTGACTTTGATGGCTTTGATTTGCGGACCATCATATTCCGGAATGCTGTCGCCAATGTTCTCATAGCCACAGGCATTCAGAATCTTGCCCTTAAGGTCTCTGTTCTGCATCCAGCCCGTGAACCGTTCGGCTCCAGGACCGTAGGCATACACCAACACAGGCAGGCAAGTATGACTACGCGAAGAATAATCGAACACAACATCGGTGTACTTGCCTTGCGGGTCAGGCAGTGTTAAGCCACCAGTCTCGTGGTCGGCAGTGACCACAACAAGCGTGTTACCTTTTTCTTTGGCATAGTCCAAGGCCACCTTGATGGCGTAGTTGAAGTCCATCATTTCATCCATCATCCAAGTGGAGTCATTGGCATGGCAGGCGAAGTCGATTTGCGAGCCTTCCACCATGAGGAAGAAGCCGTTCTCTGCATCGTCAAGCGTCCTAAGGGCAGTCTTCACAGCGCGTGGTAGGAAGTCGCCACGTTCTGCCGCATGAGGCATGTGGTTGGCATCGGCCATCACAGCATATTTCTTGCAAGTCACGTCGATGTCGGCGAGGGTGTCATACACCTTCCAGCCCAGTTCGTTCTCCATGCGCTCGACGAGGTTGATGCTGTCCTTGCGCTGATTAAAATGCTTCATGCCACCGCCGATGATGAGGTTCAAGTAAGGATTCTCAGCCATCTGAACGGCAATATCCTCATACTTGCTTCGTTTCGGCACCTTGGCATAGAATGTGGCAGGCGTCGCATGGGTGACATAGCACGACACCACGATACCCGTCTCCTTGCCTTGCTCGGCGAGGACTTCCAACACGGTCTTCACAGGAATCGTGTCGGGATTCATGCCCACCATACCGTTTTTGGTTTTGTGGTCGCTGGCCAAAGCCGTACCAGCTGCAGCGGAGTCAGTGATGTCGTTGCTGGCCGAATGTGTGTCGACTACACCGATGTAAGGAAATTGCGAGAAGGTCATATCCTCGCCTGAGGCCAACATGGCCGCATATACTTGCGGCAAAGCCATGCCATCGCCAATCATATAGATGACATTCATGGCTTTGGGAGGTTCTGGGGTCTCTTCTTTCTTGTTGCCGCAAGAGGACAATAAGCCCATCATCACGAGGGCGATTAGGGATAGAGTGGTTAGTTTTTTCATATTTGAATTGATTTGTTTTGCTTTGAGCAATCAGCTTTCAGCCTCAATCTAACTATGCTGATTGCTGACGGCTGATAGCTGACTGCTTTATAATCGTTTATTCTACCGTTTTATTGCTTCCTCCCAACAACTTTTTTCACTGCCTCCACAATGTCGGGCGTATCGAGATGATAGGCTTTCATCAGCTCATCGGGTGTGCCACTTTGGCCAAACTCGTCGTTGACGGCAACCATCTCCATCGGGCAAGGCATGTTCAAGGTAAGCACCTGAGCGATGCTGTCGCCCAAGCCACCATTACGCTGATGCTCCTCGGCAGTGACCACACAGCGGGTCTTCTTCACCGACTTCAGCACGGCCTCCACATCCAACGGCTTGATGGTGTGAATGTTAATAAGTTCCGCATTGATACCCATCTCTTTCAGAATCGGCAGGGCTTCGATGGCTTTCCATACTAGGTGACCGCAAGCGAAGATGGTCACATCGGTGCCTTCCTGCAACATTTGCGCCTTGCCGATGATGAACTTTTCATCCCCAGGGGTGAAGTTCGGCACTTTCGGGCGACCGAAACGCAGGTAAACTGGTCCGTCGTACTCAGCAGCTGCGATGGTGGCATTCTTGGTCTGGTTAAAGTCACATGGCACGATAACCGTCATGTTGGGCAGCATCTTCATCAAGCCGATGTCCTCAAGGATTTGGTGCG
>DAIOUZ010000098.1:0-6492 GCA_036759285.1 Candidatus Limiplasma sp.
TCCACTCGTTGAAGCCACCGATGTTGTAGGTTTCGGCAATCTTGCCCTCATGGAAAATGAGGTCTATCGCACGGGCGTGATCCACCACATAGAGCCAGTCGCGTACGTTCTCGCCTTTGCCGTAAACGGGCAACGGCTTACGGTGACGGATGTTGTTGATGAACAGCGGTATCAGCTTCTCTGGGAACTGGTACGGGCCGTAGTTGTTGGAGCAGTTGGTCACTACAGTAGGCATGCCATAGGTATCATGGAAAGCACGCACAAAATGGTCGCTACTAGCCTTGGCTGCACTATAGGGGCTGTGCGGTAGGTATTTCAGGTCTTCGGTGAAAAACTTGTCGCCGTAGGCCAAATGATGTTTGCCCGAGGAGGCCTTGGTGCTGAAAGGCGGCTCGATGCCTTGGGGATGGGTGAGCTCGAGGGCTCCGTAGACCTCATCTGTGCTGATATGGTAGAAACGGCAAGGAACGCAGGTCGTTGAGCTTGTCGAAACGCCATTATTTGGGGTCGGTGCTTCGACAGGCTCAGCAACCTTCATCTTATACGGCTCAGGTAGGCTTTCCCAATAAAGCTTAGCTGCTTGCAAAAGGCTCAACGTTCCCATCACGTTAGTCTGGGCAAAGGTGAACGGGTCCTTGATGCTTCGGTCCACATGGCTCTCGGCAGCGAGGTGGATGATGCCATCGATGTGTTCGTCTTGCATCAGTTTGTATATCGTCTCGAAATCGCAGATGTCAGCCTTGACGAACTTGTAGTTGGGTTTATCCTCGATGTCCTTCAGGTTGGCGAGGTTCCCAGCATAGGTCAGTTTGTCGAGGTTGATGATCTTATAATCGGGGTATTTGTTGACGAACAGGCGTACGACGTGGTTGCCGATGAAACCCGCACCGCCCGTGATGAGAATGGAGCGTTTGTATGCCATAGATTTATTATTAACGTAGTTTTCTCAGCGTTTCCGAATTAACCTCTTCCTTCATCTCATTGATGACACGAAGCAGATATTGACCATATTCGTTCCTGATCATGGGTTGGGCCAGTTGGCGCATCTTCTCTTCGGTAATCCAACCTCGGCGATAGGCGATGCCTTCCAAACAGGCGACCTTCAGTCCGGTGCGCTTTTCGATGACTTCCACGAAAGTAGAGGCTTCGCTGAGGGAGTCATGTGTACCCGTATCCAGCCAGGCAAAGCCGCGGCCCAGGGTCTGCACCTTCAACTCACCGTCTTTGAGGAACTCTTGGTTCACCGTCGTGATTTCCAATTCACCGCGGGCAGAAGGCTTGATGCTTTTGGCTACCCGGACCACTTTGTTGGGGTAGAAATACAAGCCCACTACAGCATAGTTACTCTTGGGTTGTTTTGGTTTCTCCTCAATGCTGATGCAGTTGCCCAGTTTGTCGAACTCGGCCACGCCGTAACGCTCGGGGTCGGATACCCAATAACCGAATACCGTGGCTTTTTGTTCTTCTTCGGCAGTACGCACCGCCTCTTCAAGCATCTTGGTGAAGCCATTGCCGTAGAAGATGTTGTCGCCTAAGACAAGGCAGGCGCAATCGTCGCCGATGAACTTCTCGCCGATGATAAAGGCTTGGGCCAGACCATCTGGAGAGGGCTGTTCAGCGTATTCGAAATGGACACCGTAGTCGGAGCCATCGCCAAGCAGGCGCTTGAAGCCAGGGAGGTCGTATGGAGTGCTGATAATCAAGATGTCTCTAATGCCTGCAAGCATCAATGCCGAGATGGGATAATAGACCATCGGCTTGTCGTAAATGGGTAACAGTTGCTTGCTGACACCCTTGGTGATCGGGTATAACCTTGTGCCGGAACCTCCGGCTAATACTATTCCTTTCATTGCTTTGTCAAAATTTTGTCGAAGCAGGTTTTTGAAGGCATGTCATTCCTGCGGCTGGTAATGCGGTAGCGAGGAATCTATGGCTTCAAAAACCGTTCTGTGTTTATACTTTTTTATCCGCCTTCCATAGATTCCTATCCGTCGCACATGCCTTTGCTGGAATGACATGGAAGGCTTGCTATTATTGTTTCATTAGTATCCGTTAGGGTTATTCTTTTGCCAATTCCATGAGTCGCGGCACATCTCTTCGAGGCCGTACTGTGCCTTCCAGCCCAGCTCCTTCTCCGCCTTGGCGGGGTTGGAGTAACATGTGGCGATGTCGCCTGCGCGACGTGGTTTGATGCTATATGGAATCTTGATGCCATTGACTTTTTCGAAAGTCTTCACCACATCCAGTACCGAGTAGCCTTGTCCCGTTCCAAGGTTGTAAATGGCAATGCCACATTTCCTTTCGATAGCTTGCAGGGCAGCAACATGACCTTTGGCCAAATCCACGACATGGATATAGTCGCGGACACCTGTGCCGTCTGGTGTGTTGTAGTCATTGCCGAAAACTCCGAGTTCAGGGCGTTTGCCCACCGCCACTTGGGTGACATAAGGCATCAAGTTATTAGGAATGCCGTTGGGATTCTCCCCGATGCGGCCACTCGGATGGGCACCGATGGGGTTGAAATAGCGCAACAGAACGATGTTCCATTCCTTGTCGGCCTTCTGCATGTCCATCATGATTTCCTCCAACATGCTCTTGGTCTGACCGTATGGGTTGGTGCAGTGCCCTTTGGGACACTCCTCTGTAATGGGAATAATAGCAGGGTCGCCATAAACAGTAGCCGATGACGAGAAAATAATGTTTTTGCAGCCGTGCTTGCGCATCACATCAAGCAGAGTCAGGGTGCCGCCGATATTGTTTTCGTAATATTCCCAAGGCTTCTCCACGCTTTCGCCCACGGCTTTCAGTCCAGCGAAATGGATGCAGGCGTCAAAATGATGGGCTTCCATCACGCGGTTGAGGCCTTCACGGTCGCGGATGTCGACTTCGTAAAAGGGGATTTCCTTACCAATCAGTTCCGCTACGCGCTCCAATGACTTGCGGTTGGAATTGCTGAGATTGTCGATGACTACGGTCTCGTGACCCGCAGCGTTAAGTTCCACCAAAGTATGTGAGCCGATGAAGCCGGCACCGCCTGTGACTAGGATATTCATATCAATAGAATTTGTTTTTTATTTGCAGGGCTCAACAGGTATGTCATCCCTGCGTAAGGTATGTGGGCAAAGGCACGGGATCTATAGCTGTTGAGGCCGTCATTAGGTCTTTGTTTTCAACCGCCTCCTATAGATTCCCTTCTGCCTTCCTGCCCGCGTTGGAATGACATAGGAGGCTTGTTTTTACTTTATTAAGTTAATCTCTTCTGTTTCAAGTTGATATAAAGAAAAAATAAGGTCGTCTATTTCTTTTGGTGCCTCTTTATCGCCGCGCAGGGCTTGATCAACGAGGGCTGTGAAATGTTTGTCCTGCTCTAGCGTTATTTTCGGGAAAGGCAAAGCTGATAAATTTCCCTTCAATATTTTTAGGTCATTAAACCGTTTGACATACAAGAAGTTGAACAACTCCGAATTGAGGAAAGCCAGCACTGTCTTGATGCTCATGCCTTCCACATCGGGAATCAAGATGTTCGCGCTGTTGAGGAAAAGGCGTTGTTGATCGTCATAGGTGAAACAAAGATGACCCGAGACAAACTTATACACCAGTTTTTCCTTCGCACGATAGAACTCATCTCTTGCACATTGCTGAAAATCAGCGCGGTTGTATTTAATGTATTGGCTAGCGGCTTTCAGACTGTATTTATTGATGTCCTTGCCGGTGTAAATCTTCTCCAAGCCTTTGCCTGGTCGATCTTTCAACACTTTGGCATTGTTGCCCGTGATGATGCCCAACGCCCAAAGACTATGCGACAAATCATCGTTGCGCAAACGCTCAGCCTTGTTGAGAATGGCCTCGGTACGATCATTGAGCATGGGTATGGCATAGAAACCATCGTCAACAGGTTGCCATGTCTTTCTAACGACTTCGTGGTGGGCTGTCTCGACAAGGTAGCTTTGTTGTCCTTTCACCTCCTTCTTCCTGACTTTCAGGCTGATGAAATCCGTAAACACCCCTTTAAAACGCTCGTGATAGAGTTTGATGGTATCCACACAAGTCTCTTCAGCGATGAACTGGCGGAAGTCCGCATGGACTTTGATTTTCATCACAGAAGTGGGCAGCAGGAAATGCAGTATCCCATTGGTATTGAGGAATTTAAAGGATTCCGTGAAGAACAGCGTCGATTGCTCGTTGGATTGGATGATGTCTGAATAGTGTTTTTTCCGTTTCTCGCTGCCCCATGGCGGATTGGTGACGATATAGTCGAACTTCAACCCATTCAGTGCCGAAGCTGCATGCAGCAAGAAATCCAACTGATAGATTTGGGGATAAACCGATGACTCTCCAAATCTTACAATCAGGTTGGCCTTGGCAATCATCACGGCCAACGGGTCGTTATCGATACCATAGAGCTGCTCGAGTTGGGCTCCCCTCACCTTAAGCAAGAAGATGCCGCTGCCACAGCATGGATCGAGGAAGCGTTGTCCGTTGGTCAGCTCGATGTCGCGGAGCATTTCCTCGACGATGACGGGCTTAGTGTAATACAATCCAGTTAAGATGCGACTTCCTTCCGTAGTCAACGACTGGTAGACGAAACCGATCCAATCGTCCTGGCGGTTTTTGATGATTTGTCTGGGCACCTCTATGGGAAGCCTGCGGAAGCGCGGATACTCTTCGAAAAAGCGCTTTTTATTGCTCTCGTTGACCTTGTTGTGTTCCAAATACAAGGCACAAAGGCTGAAAATCAAGTCTTTAATCTGATACTGCTGCGTTCCCAGTTCCTCAACAAACCGAGGCAGACTTCCTGCAGACACATAACCTTCAGGAATGATAATCTTCTGCGAACGGCTCTTGTTGGCCCTTCGCATCAAGCGATTGTTTCCATCCGCTTTCAGCTTGTCCCAGTTCCTTTTGGTGGCTTTTGAAATCAAAATTGATGTTTCCGTCATTACACAGCTCCGCCCTTTGAGCCCCATTAAGATTACTTAATACGCTCTATTACAACAAGATACAAAATCGCCATTTTTGGCACATTAATCTTGCAAAAATACTGATTTCTCCTAATACTCCAACTATTTATTTTAAAAATAATAAATATAGCGCCAGTTGCTGAATTGATAGTCTGAAAATCACTAATTTTGCCTCATCAAATTTTACTACGATGATTCTATGTTTGGAAACGGCGACACCAGTATGTTCAGTCGCACTCAACTCGGCTTGCTGCACCTTGGCATTGCGTGAGACGGAGGGACAAAATGCACATTCTGAGAAGATTACCACTTTCATCCAATCGGTATTGGACGAAGCTGGCATCGACTATTCGAAGTTGGATGCCGTGGCGGTCAGCAAGGGACCTGGCTCATACACGGGTCTGCGCATCGGTGTGAGTACAGCCAAAGGAATTTGCTATGCTGCCGACCTCCCAATGATGGCCATTGATACCTTGGAAGCCATGGCACACGGCATGAAAAACAAACTAGGCAGCCAGATTGGGTCCAATGACCTGCTCATCCCGATGATTGATGCCCGTCGTATGGAGGTGTATGCCGCCATTTTTGATGCCAATTTGCAGAAAATCAACGATACAGCTGCCTTGATTATCGATGAAAACTCGTTTAAAGACCTGCGAAAAGACCACCATCTTTGGCTCTTTGGCGATGGTGCACCGAAATTGAAAAAAATATTTGAAAACCAGCCGAATATCAGCATCATTGAGGGTTTCAAGCCTTCGGCGGGTTACATGCGCCTTTTGGCGGAACAGGCCTTGCAAAAGCAAGATTTTGTCAATGTGGCTTATTTTGAGCCGTTTTATTTGAAGGATTTTATTGCGGGAAAACCGCATGTGAAAGGATTGTAAATTCAAGCCGGCCCTTCGACAAGCTCAGGGACCTTACCTCTATAGACAGCAAAGGTCGTTGAGCCTGTCGAAACGCCGATAACGCTATAAAAGTTACCATTATGAAAAAACTTCTGTTTCTTGTTTTAACTTCCCTGTTGGGTCTCACTACATTTGCCCAAGCCCCCCATATCTTTGAGCACGAATACCCTGTCGTCACGACGGAAAATCCACAAATTCGCGCCTTGATGGATTCGGTATCGATAGACAGTATCAAGTCTTACATTGAGCACTTGAGTTCCTATCATACAAGACGATATGACAGCCGTTATATTTGGGACGTACAAGATTGGTTGATAACACGTTATAAAGAAACAGACGGCATCGACACAGTGATGCTGCACGACTTTCCCGTGCCCTATTTTGAGGCGGGGACGGCCGACAATATCCTTGCCGTGCAATGGGGCTCAAAGACCCCTCAGGAGTTTGTCATCTGCGGGGCACATTACGACTCATGGAACGCCGACGGCTACGACCCTGACACCATCCGCTCGCCAGGTGCCGACGACAACGCTTCGGGCGTGGCAGGCATCTTGGAAACGGCACGCCTGCTTAGTAAATGCACCTTCGACCGTACTATCATCTATGCCAACTGGTGCGCTGAG
>DAIOUZ010000098.1:6518-12296 GCA_036759285.1 Candidatus Limiplasma sp.
AACAGATGGACATCGTGGCTTACTTCAACCTCGACATGACGGGCTATCTCGAAGAGGGTTCCGACATCCATGTCCACCTGATGTACACCACCCAGGATTCGCTGTTAGGCGACTATGCCATCAACCTCAGTCATACCTATTTTCCCGACATGCCCATTCGGCAAAACTGGCTAGCTTGGGGCGACAGCGACTACTCCTCCTTCAATCGCAACGGATATGCTGCCATCCATCCTTTTGAAGACGTCCACGCCAGCTCGCCTTTCATCCATACGAGAAGCGACATCTTAGGACTGAGTGTCAACAACTTGGAGCAGTCGAAACGCTTCACGGAACTCAATTTGGGAATGGTGGCGACGATAGCGGGCATCAGCGGACAATCCATCGCTGAGCAAGAGGAAATCAAGGCGACGATGTTTCCCAATCCAGCCAAGGAATCGGTCAACATTTTGGCCGAGGACGGCATTCAAAATGTCACAGTTTGTAACCTCATGGGACAGCAAATCATGTCGCAGAATCTGAATGGCAAAAACAAATTCACACTCAACACAAGTGATTTGTTTTCAGGGATTTATGTGGTCAAAATCTTGACGGGAAAAGGCATGGTTGCCAAGCGTCTGATAATTCAATGAGTTTATTCCATGTCCTCGTAAGTGAACACGTGCATCTCGTAACGTGAGGGCTTTGCGAAGGACTTCATCAAACTACTGTCAATCATGGTCACGGAAATCTGTTCCGGCGACAGGTCTTTGATGTTAAACAGATAATCGGAAAGCAGTTTGTTCCAGTGGTCCATCACTCGGGGCAAAAACTTCTCTGATTGGTCGTGATACAACGTGTAGGCCACCGTTTCCACGTCTTTCTTGGAATGCAATTTTTTCTTGCTGGATTTTTGCGCAGCAAAATCCCATAATCCTTTGTCAGTCAGCTTGATGGAACGGATAGCTTCGTTGGTCATGAAGTCGATGTCGGTGGGCTTTTTTTCGGGATGGGTCGAGAGGTAATAATCGCGTTGCAGTTGCATGATGCACAGCTGCTGGATGACCTCGTCGTACTGCACCTGTTCTTCCAAAACGATGGCCAAATCTGAACGACTTTGGAGCGTGGTGACCACGTTGTCGATCATCGTGTATTGCTCAGGTGAAAAATCGAACTGCAAGGGGTTGAAAGGGATGTATTTCAAGTTGTTATCCGTGTCTGTCATCAGGCGGAAAGGCGATGTTGCCGCTTTGGTCAAAAGGTTGGAAAACACGGTCCCAAGGGCTTTGCGATACGAAAAAGAAGGGTCATTCAGATTGCCTTTGACAGGCAGGTCGAGACTGATGTTGTTGTGCTTGTCGGCCAGCAGATAAAAACCCAACTTTAGCGGCACTTTTTCGTATTGCGGATGGAAATGCTTCACCTTGTCGCCAAATTTCGGAGCGGCAATTTGTAGCTTGTTGATTCCGTTTATGTTGCCGTCAGAAATAACGTTTTGGCTGCGGAAAGAAAGCGTCCCATTTTCTATCGGGACACCGAACAGTTGCACGATGTAGGGCGAAAAATCGGCGACTTTCACATTGCTGAGCATCAGCGTGAGGTTATGGTTGTCGCGCCCATGAAAACTGCCTTGCCAATTGAGGTGAAGCTTGCCGACTTTGTTGAGCACAGCTTGCATTTGGATGGCATTGTTTCCTTCGCGTGAGAAATCCTTGGATGTCAGGCTGATATCTGAAATCACGTATCGAAAAGCGTTGGGAAGTGAATAATCCTCATACTTCAGTTCCGCTTGGTCTAATTTCAGGTCGTCGATGTTGATTTTCCACGATTTTTCCTCTTCGTTTTCAATCCTAATCGTGTCGAAATCAAGCGTCCATTCGGTCGAATCGCTTTGGAAATAACTGTCCAACACCAAATCGAAATTGGAACTGCTGTCTGCCTTGATGACATAAGCCGTCTTCAGCCCTGAAAGATAGAGCTGGTCAAGGTCTATTATCTTGTCATTGAGACGCAAACGACGGATCTCAGCAAAAACCGAGTCGACCGTTCCCAAAGGGTTGCCAGCCGTGTCTTGAAAGACCACCTTGTTGAGCGCGAGGTTACCCGTCATGTCGAAATCGAGGATGTGATCGGTTGCTCCCTCTGCTTCCAAATCCAAATTGACTATGCCTTCCAACAAGTCGACGGGGTAAAACTGTTGCAAATAGGGCTCGATGATTTCAACATCTATATTGTTCAATTTCAAATCGATAAAATACTTTTTTGCATTTTCGGAAAGGCGGATGTCAGTGTGCAAAGTGGCGTTTTCGGAAAGCGAGAAATCGAGGCCAACATCGGTCTTCACGTCCGAAAAATCAAGGCTGGGAATCCGCAACGAAATGTCGCGCAACAAGAACTCGTTGCCCAAGGCCAAATCGGTATAGTGGATATCGCTCTTGTCAAGAAGTATATTGTTGAGAATCAAGCCAAAACTGGAGTAATCAGACTTCGTGCTATCGGAGGCAAACCGCTCCATCAGACTGTTGAAATTGAACCAATCGTGGTCTTGTTCCACGTTGACGTTCAGTCCTGAAAGTGTGGCTTCTTTGATCTGCAAGCGGCGACTGAACAAGTCGCGCCATTTTATTCTCGTTTCAAAGCGTTCAAAACTCACAAAAGGGGTGGTGTCATTTTCTTCAAACAACGTCAAATCCTTGATTCTCAAATCGCCCGTAAACAGGTTTACATCAATATCCCCAATGTTCAGCTCGCGCCCAATCATTTCCTTGTCGTGCTTTTTCAGATACTTTTTCGTTATCGGTGCAGCCAAAAAGTTGGCCGCAAGGAGCAGGAAGATCACGACTCCCAGGATGATGAGCAGGATTTTGAACGCTTTTTTCATTTTATCCTAAGGCTTTCACGCCGGCGTCAATGCGCTTGAGGGTCTCTTCCTTGCCCAAAAGTTCAAGGATTTCGCCGATGTGCGGTCCCTTACCGGCACCTACCACCATCAGACGTAAGCCGTTCATCACGAGACCCATATTCAACTCGTTGCTGGTAATCCAGTTATTTAAGGTCTCGTCAATACTGGCCAAGTTGAATGGCTCGATGCCGTTGATGACTTCCTTCACCTTGAGCATGGTCTCAGCGGAATTCTCTTTCCAGCGCTTTTTCACCGTTACAGGGTCGTATTCCGTCGGAGCCTCGAAGAAGAAGAAACTTTGATCCCAAATCTCCTTCACAAAGTTGACTCTATCTTTCACCAAACCAGCGACTTTCACAGCAAAGTCAAGCGGGGCATCTATGTTCTTTTCGGCTTTCAACCAAGCCTGGTAGTCTTTACCGACTTCCTCGTTCGACTTACGCATGAGCCACTCGTGGTTAAACCACTTGGTCTTCTCCACGTTGAACTTGGCACCGCTCTTGCTGCAACGCTCTAGCGAGAAGGCTTGGATGAGCTCGTCCATGGTAAAGATTTCCTGTTCGGTACCTGGGTTCCAACCCAACAGCGCCAACATATTAATAAACGCTTCCGGATAGTAGCCCGATTGCTTATAACCCATGGCCGTGTCGCCCGTCTTCGGGTCGACCCAATACAGCGGGAAGACAGGGAAACCGAGACGGTCGCCGTCGCGCTTGCTGAGTTTGCCATTGCCATCGGGTTTAAGCAGTAGCGGCAGGTGTGCAAACTGCGGTGCTTCCCAGCCGAAGGCTTCATACAACATGACGTGCAGCGGCATCGAAGGCAGCCATTCCTCGCCACGGATGACATGGCTGATTTGCATCAAGTGGTCGTCGACGATGTTGGCCAAGTGATAGGTGGGCATCCCGTCCGACTTGAACAAAACTTTGTCGTCCAAAGTGTTAGTCTGCACCTTCACCTCGCCACGGATCAGGTCGTGCATCACGATTTCGCGGTTTTCAGGAATCATAAAACGTATCGTGTAAGGTGTGCCGTCAGCCATCAGTTTTTCAACCTCTTCCTTGCTCATGGTCAAGCTGTTACGCAGGTGCTTGCGGCTTTGGCAGTTGTAAATGAAAGTCTGCTTGTTGGCTTCGGCCTCTTTGCGGTATTGGTCGAGTTCTTCAGCGGTGTCGAAGGCGATGTAGGCACAGCCTTTGGCCAACAGCTCGTCGCTGTATTGTTTATAAAGGTGTTTACGGTTGCTCTGTTTGTAGGGACCGAAATCACCGCCCACATAGTCGCTTTCGTCGAACTTGATGCCACACCAGTCCAAAGACTCTACGATATATTGCTCGGCACCCGGCACGAAACGCGTCTGGTCGGTGTCCTCGATGCGAAGGATCATCTTGCCGCCGTTCTTCTTGGCAAACAAGTAGTTATATAATGCGGTACGCACGCCCCCGATGTGTAAAGGACCCGTCGGGCTGGGGGCAAATCTCACTCTGACTTCTTTCATATAGTTGTTATTTCGATGAATCAATTTGAAGCTGCAAAAATAAAAAGATTTTATTTCCGCTCTATCGCTTTATTTTTTACCTTTGCAGAATCTTTGCGAATTGCCCAATTTGGACAACGAAAAGAAGTGTCTAATTGAAAGAAAAATTCATTAACAAATAGAATATCAATTAAATACAACAACATGGAAGAAAAAAAGAGACTCTTTGAGGAATTTCCTCCCGTGACGACCGAAGAATGGGAAGCCGTCATTGAGAAGGACCTTAAAGGGGCAGACTACAACAAAAAGCTGGTTTGGCGCACGGCCGAGGGCTTCAATGTGAGGCCTTACTACCGCGCCGAAAACCTCGCCGACATCCCGTGGACGGGTCAGCAACCTAACGAATTTCCGTATGTCCGTGGCAACAAAGCCGAAGGCAACGAATGGCTCGTGCGTCAGGACATCACCGTCAAGGATGTGAAGGAAGCCAACAAGGTGGCTCTCAACGCCATCAGCCGTGGCGCGAACAGCATTGGTTTCAAACTGGAGTACGACAAGCCTTATGACGCCATCGAGATTGCCACACTGCTCAACGGCATCGACCAGAAGGCAGTGGAGATTAACTTGTACAACAACAAATACCACCTGCCGCTGTTAGAGATGCTGTCGAAGATTCCGAACATCAAGGGCTCGTTGAACTATGACCCGCTGACCCGTTACCTGCGTCGTGGTGTGTGGTACGTGACCGAAAGCACCGACATGGAGTTAGGCTACATCATGGTGAAAGCCGATATGCCTGGCTTCCACACCATTGGTGTCAACGCCCATGTGTTCACCAACGCTGGCTCGACGATTGTGCAGGAGATGGCCTTCGCACTTTCAGTAGGTGCCGAATACCTCGACAAGCTGACAGAGAAAGGTCTGACCATCGACGAGATTGCACCCAAGATGCGCTTTAATGTGGCCGTCGGACAGAACTACTTCATGGAAATGGCCAAGTTGCGTGCCTACCGTCTGCTGTGGGCCAACATCGTTAATGCTTACGGCCCTTCGACAGGCTCAGGGACCTGCAAAATGCATATCCATGCCACCAATGCTGAGATTGGCATGAGCTTGTATGACGCTTACGTTAATATGCTGCGCACTACGTCAGGCACAATGTCAGCCGTTCTGGGCGGTGTGGATTCGTTTACCGTGTTGCCATTCGATGCGCCGTTTGAGTTGCCCACCGACTTCGCAGACCGTATCGCCCGCAACCAACAGCTCATCCTTAAGGAAGAGTCGCACTTCGACAAAGTGGCCGACCCCGCCGCAGGTTCCTACTACATTGAGAACCTCACCGAAAGCTTGGCTGTGGCCGCTTGGGATTTGTTCAACAAGATCCAAGACGAAGGCGGTTATCTTGAAGCCGTCCGCAAGGGCA
>DAIOUZ010000099.1:0-12188 GCA_036759285.1 Candidatus Limiplasma sp.
ATTGGCCATATCCATATAGTATTTTTCCTTGGGTAAAGAGCACACTTTACGAATAGCGGAAAGCATAAACTGATTAGCTTGATGGAACACATAGTAGTCAATATTTTCCTTCTCCAAGCAACTCTTTTCTAGCAACTGTTTCATCATGTCTGGAACAGCATCAAGGGTAAAGTTAATGATAGCACCACCATTCATATAAAGGTAGTCATCATACCAAATATGACCTTCGCTATCCTCGATGCTTTTACCTGTTGACTGTTTGCATCGGGCAGCACAATCAAGTTGTTTGCACCAGCTCCATCTGTACCCAAGACAAAATCGCCTATTTTGGCAAAACCTTCTGTTGAAATCAGACAGGCCGCCGCGCCGTCACCAAAGATGGAACGGTTACTCTTGTCTTCTGAATGAAGGTATTTGTTATAGGTTTCTGCCGTAAGTAGCAAAACATTCTTCGCTATTCCTGCAGAAATTAAACCTTTGGCGATAGCCATTCCATATATGCAACCAGAACAGCCTAAATTATAGTCGAAAGCACCGGATGATGTAGGTATGCCCAACCTGTTTTGCAGCACACAGGCAGTGCTTGGCAGAAAATAATCAGGGCTTTGTGTGCAGAGCAATAGAAAATCTATATTGGTCGGTTGGATGCTGTATTCTTCAAACAATTTTCTGGCTGCTTTTTCGGCCAAATCGCCCGCTGTTTCATCTGCAGCTGCAAGGTGGCGTGTTTCAACACCAACCTTCTTCATAACCTTGTCAACACTCCATTCAGGAAAATCACGTACAAGGTCATCATTGGTATATAACCGCTCTGGAAGATAATAAGATATACCCTTTATATATGCTTCGTTCATACGCTTCAAAGTTCATTAGTTCCACCTGTAATGTCAATACAACTATTTGTCATCCATTGAGATGCATCCGACAAAAGATAAATAGCAAGATTGGCCACATCTTCAGGCTGTCCATAACGTTTCAGCGGATACTTTTGTTGTGCTTGTTCTAACTCTTCTTTGCCTACACCCTCTTGCATTATCAAATCAGTCCACACCATAGCTGGACATATACAGTTCACACGGATGTAACGAGGAGCAAGTTCAAGCGCAAGGCATTTTGCATAACCTATGATGGCCGCTTTCGAAGCCGTATAAATTGCATTGCCAAACGCAGGCATTTTAGGCGCAACTGAAGCCATAAACACTATGGATGAAGCTCTGTTGAGTTTCTTGGCATTCATTAATTCGGTTTGTAATGATACTGCAGAAATGAAGTTAGTATTCATAACTCTCTCCACCTCATCGGTTGTCAGAAGTTTGGTAGGCATCCGATGTCCAATACCTGCGCAATGCACTATGCCGTCAAGCTTTGGTATCTGAATGGTAAGGTTCTTAATATCTTCAGCTTTGGTCAAATCAGCCGTAATTATTAAGTTCTCTTCCCCCTCCAAGGTCTCCTTTGTAATAGCTAGCTTTTGAGTATTGCGTCCCGTAGCCACAATTGCGGCACCCATTCGGGAACAAGCCGTGGCTATTGCGCGCCCTATACCAGAAGAAGCTCCTGTGACCAATACTGTTTTCCCTTGCAGGGAGAAAGGATTAAACTCGTTCATTGTTTTGCCATTATAAGGGTATACAATTGTTCAACACTCTTGCAAGCCTTTAAGTCATCACCCGTAACGGTTTTACCCATTTCGGTTTTAACAAATGCTATTATCATCATTCCTATTAAACTACTCCACTCATCCAATTCTCGGTAATTGGTTGCAGCAGTGATTTCCGATGGGTCAGTATCTTCAAACTGCTCAGCAAACTTTTCAATAAATTCATACAGTTCCATAATGTTTTAAATTTAAATTCTTGTAAAACTCTTAATTTCAGATACTTTATCAAGAAAATATTTCTTGTAATTATTTTCCAGTGTTTCCAACGGAATGCGCTCCTCCGCAGGATACAATGCTTTCTCGTGTTCGATTATTTGCTCGGGATTGAACTTGAACCCAACTATCTTGGCGGGATTACCAATAACCATTGCATAAGGCGGAATCTTGGATCTTATCACGCTTCCAGCACCTATCACGGAACCTCTGCCAATATGGGCACCCATTAATAATGTTACATTGGTAGCTATCCACACATCCTCCTCAACAATAATATCTTTGGCTTCTATATAGTCATTATTGCTACCTTTATCCATAAACCATTCCCCAACAAAAGGTGGGTGGGTATTTGTTACCACTGTTAACCCTTCGGCTGCGCCAGAGTTCTTTTTCATTACAAATTTAGCTCCCATTGCTATGATGAATGCTTCGGAAAGAATGTGAGTACGGTCGTACATATACACATTTTCAATCCCTTTTATTCTTATAGGATAACGAACACGAGCAGTTTTTGAGAAATAACCAAATTTTCTTTTCTTTACTTGAACATACCTGTAATAAAATGATGTGAACTTTGCTAGCCAATTGCTATAGAGCAATTTCTTTTTTATTCCCATTATATATGATTATTAAAACTTCATTTTTTTATCTTTGACATTATTTTCCCATAAATGCGATAGGGAATACTCCAATAACGAATCGCATGTTTTGCTAATTTCTTGTTAAATGTTAAATTAGCAGGTATTTGCCAATCTATTTTTGTGTCAACATCGAAGTCAATTTTATATCTGTTATAGGATAAGGTATGCGTTGCATCAGGACCAAAACCATCATTTCTAACTAAAGAACGAATAGGTGCTATACAATACCGACCTTGTTTGTGCATTGCATAATCAAATCTGATGTACCAAGAGTTGTTTCTACCGTCATGCCACCCTTTTAGCATGCCATAGAGGTCACTTCCATATTCACAAAAAGCTTTCTGTTTTTCCTTGCTTGCAGCCAATTCTTCAAAATCCTTTACTTCCCAATCGACAGTTTCCCAACGGTCTTTCCATGTCCCCCACGACCATGAATGGGCACGACGTGTCAGATAGTAATCGCAATGGAAGCGCTCGGGGTGGCGTATCTTTGCACTATAACCCGTCACTTGCATAATACGAGAATCGTTTCTGTAGGCTTCAAGCATGGTGTTCATAAAGGTAAGAAAAGACGGTGAGAGATAAAGGTCGTCTTCTACCACGATGACTTTACCATATTGATCAAGGAGCTCGGTGGCCGCGCCAATAATCGACTTAGCTAATCCTTTGTTCTGTTCAGAGGCTTTGACCGTGATGCTTTTGAAACCCGTTGTGGCTTCAGCTATCGATTTGACCTGCAGAACTTTCTGCTTTTCATTAGAATGGTTTTCTCGCGGACCATCAATGAAGATAAACAAGTCCGAGTTTTCGGACAATGGATTTTGCGCCAATGATGCCAATGACGATTTTAAAGCATCAGGACGGTTGAAAGCCACCACCGCAATTGGAGCTAAGGTATTTATGTCAACTTTCATGAATTAATTCTTTATTATTCGACGCGTGATTCCCAACCAAATGTTCACCTGGTTTTCACGGGCCAATTTCAAATATCTTCTGAATTCTTGAAAGCCAAAATCCGTAAAAGAATGAAATACGTAAGAAGTCACCCAAGGATACATATCTTCCAAGTGATGTTCCCTGAAAAACACATATTCCCTAACCATTTCTGCATAACGACAATAAGCGTTTTCACGATTTTTGGTTTGGGTTAATGAACCTCTGCGAATAGTAGAACAATAAACAATCCGGCTATCGCCCGCAATGGTTACAGCATAATAACCCGACAATAAAGAAAACATAGAATCATTAGATGTCCTTATTTCTTCAAATTTCAATCCTTTTTCCTTAATATAGGAATTAAGCATCATTTTTGAGGTTGGAGAGGGATTTTTGTACCGTAACTGTTTTTCAGACTTCTCTGAATGAGTCTGGACAAATTCTTCCAAAAACTTCGTTCTGTCTCCTAGTCTTGTGGTAGGTTCCAAATTGTCGGAATAACAAGCCGAATGACCGAAAAACACAATGTCATAATCAGAATCCTTATAATCATCAAAATAAACAAAGGCTTCTTTGGTAAAAAAATCATCGGAATCAGCAAAAACCACCCATTTGCCCTCGGCTAAAGAAAGACCCATATTACGAGCACCACCCGCAAACTTCGATTGAGTAAGAAACACAACTTTGATACGGTCGCTCTCGAATGACTCCATGAGTGACCTTTCGTCTTCGGTCAAATCACTTACATCATCTACCACAATGACTTGAATATCATCCCGCTGGGGAATGCTCCCCAAACACCTTTGAAGTAAAGGAACACAATTTTTATGTGGAATCACCACCGAATACGTAAACATGGAACCCGAATATAAAACTATTATTACTATTTTGAAGGCAGAGTAACCATTTGGCCAAATTTCAATTGGGTTTCGGGCAGGCGGTTCATGTCGTAACCGCCTCCAGGGGTAAAGGTCAGTTCCCCAAAGTAGGCTTTTCCGTTTTCCAAATAGAAATCAGCCCTGACAAAAGGAAACGGCTTGGAAAGAATCTCTGCATAATTGAACAATTCGTCCATGCCTTTCGGTTTGGGCATGGTAAAACCTTCGGGAGCGGCCAAGCCCATCTTGTTGAACCGTTGCAGTTCCCAATTTTTGTCAAAGAAATAAAAAACTGGTTTGTGATCCACGCTCCTCCCATAGCAACACAGTACATACTTGGCTTCTCCATTGAAACAATAGAACTTGTAATCGACCGGGGCTTCTCCGTTTTCAGTTTCGATAAACTTCTCACATAATAATACCTTTTCTACATCATACTGAGGCTCAGCACATCGCAAATGCGCCTTAAGTCTTTGGAATTGATTCAATTCTTTTGTTGCCTGCTTGATGTCCAATTTCGATTTATTAGGGCAAACGATGTTTCCTCCGTTGCCAAAATTCCATTTCAAGACAAACTTTTCAGGCAAGGCTTCCCAATCAATCTCATTGGCTGAATGATAGGTAGCTATCAAGTCATTCAGAATATGCTCCAAGCCACATTCCTTTACGTATTCCCTGACCCGATATTTGTCCGCACATTGATATACCAAAGGATTGTCTTTGTAATAATACAGCTTCATCCACTGGATTTTTTCATCCAAAGTTTGAGGTTTTTTTAAATCCAGTGATTTTTTCATATAGCGGCGATACCAAAACGATACACTTAATTTGGGGGAAATGCTACATAAAAAGTATCGAAACAAAAGATGGTCGGTAGTATGTATATACATGAATAAAATTGCAATTTTTCGTTTAAGTTTTTAATATGGCAAAGCCGATTTTTCGGGAACTTCCAAAACTGGTTCCAAATCTGGTTTCATTTCAGGTACATCTTCGGCATATTTCAAGTCATTTATTGCCAACATAGATAAAAATCCGAAAAACCAAATCATCGGTATATCATAAACGGTTTCTCCAATTCCTTCAAACAATTGAGCCAAGAAAATGGCAATTAAGAAATCCCAATCCCTTTTCTTTTTCTTAAATCGAAACAGCTGTGTCAAATTCGAGATATAATATACAAAAAAGAGCAGAAAACCAACAATTCCCGTAGCAGTTAGCAAATCAACGTACAGATTGTCGGCATCCAAAGCAAAAATAGGTAAATTCTCGTAGTTTGCCTTACCTACACCTACACCTTTGTAAAAATGGTAGGGGACAACTTCCGTAAGCAGTACTTCCCAAGTATAAAACCTTCCTGATCCTTCATCTTCTTTGATGGTGGAGATGGACAGACGGTCGGAACGTCCCATACCACTACCCAAAGAATATAATACAAAAAACATGACAGCAAGAACACCAAAAAGTAGCAGCTTCTTCCAAACAGAAGTCTTCATGACCAACATCAAATATACGACAGCAATAATGGCCATGGTAAAAAATGCCGTTCGGCTTCCCAACAACATCAACGTTCCTGCATTTAGTGCTGCAAATAATAAAATCCAATACTTTTTTGTTCGAAATGCTTCACAATAAAGAATGGTAAACAGCACAAGGACAATCTGAGATGCCGTATTGGGATTCATATCACTTCTTATGGTATTTTGTCCCATAGTTCCCAATTCAGTATAGTACTGTGCAGGAGCGAACATAATAATGTATAGGCAATAAACAGAAAAGAATGCAGCGATAATATCCATGGATGTTCGACAAAAATCCATTTCTCTTAAACGAATATGGGATACTAAAATTAAAGGAACGATAAATAAAGCTAATTTCACAGCTTCGTACCATTTTCCAGAAACAGAATAAAATCCTGTAATCGAAATCCAAATAGCAAACAACAACGCCCATCGAGCAGCAGGGATTTTGGACACGAAAGATACGACTTTTTCTTTATTGAAAACCAACGACACTCCTATGGATACAAAAAACATTACAAGATAATAAAAATATGCAGCCAAACCAGGAAAAGCCACAAAGGTAATGCTCCATGAGGAAACGAACAACATCGGAATAAATGAAAGCGGATTTGGTATCATCAAGAATGACAACAAAACCAAAATAAAAGGCTTTATTACAATCGTGGTTTCGCTCATCAATAAAAATGCACTTAACAAGTTGGCAAAATAGAAAACCAAATTTCGCTTTTTTATTGGCTTAATTGTGATAATCATATCGGTGAAATTGGTTGATAATATGTGTGTTCTTCCATCATCTTCTTCCACTTGAAATATCCTAATACGGCGATGATGACATACAAGGCATAAAGTGATGCCTTGAAAGGAATGTCTTTATAAAAATAGAGTGCCGAGGTCACCACATCCACAACAATCCACACAAACCATTGTTCGAGATATTTTCGAGCCAAAGCCCAGATGCCCACGACACTAAAGGCGGTGGTAAAGGCATCGGCCACGGGTACAGTGGAGTTAGTGAAACGACTCAGCATGAAATAGATTAAAACCCAAATGCCCAAACCTATGCAGATCCATATGAAGGCCATGCGCTTGGGCATGTGTCGAATGGGCAAATCTTTGGTTTTAGTTTTGTGGTGCATCCAGGCAATGAAGCCATAGACAGTCATAGCTAAATAATAAAACTCCATACCACAGTCAGCATAAAGCCCTTTCTGATAATAAAGGATAATGCCGAGCGACTGCATCACGAAACCCACAACCCACATCCAGACATTGGCCTTGTATTCCAAGAGAATATAAGCCAATCCTAAAACAGTGGTGGTGATGTCAAGCCAATGGTTGGAGAGAAATTCCATTATTTGGAGATTACAAGCTCACTTCCACCCAAAAGGATGCCCACTAAGCGGCAGTTTTGCCATGGGGTGGTAGTCACCAATGAGACCGACAGGCTTGGCGTTGCGGATTTGATAAACGATGTCGATGCAACGACGCGCCTCGTCAATGCCGAAGCCGCGACCTGCCAGGATCTCCTCATAGCTCTTTGTGTGCAGCTCCGTGAAGCCTTGGCTAAACTCAAACTCCTCGCCATCGATCATGATGGTGCGGTAGGTACGTTTTTCTCCTTCCACCGCATTTGGAGGTAAAGTATCAGCGTTGATGCTGAGGAAATAACGTACGCGGGCACGCTCGAGTTCCAGATAGCCCGCCACGCGGTCATGGGAAGCTACATGGACAATATTTTTCTTCACACTGCCAAAGATCCAACTCAGCATGTCGTAGAAATGCACACCGATATTTGTCGCAATACCACCGCTCTTATTTATGTCGCCTTTCCAAGAAGCGTAGTACCAGTTTCCGCGTGAGGTGATGTATGTCAAGTCAATGTCGTAGATTTTGTTTTTTGGCCCTTCATCAATCTTTTTCTTCAAGGCTATAATCTTATCGTGAAGGCGCAGTTGGAAGATGGTATACGCCTTTCGGCCTTGGCGTTCCTCCACTTTCTTTAAGGCATCGATGTTCCAGGGATTGAGCACTAAGGGTTTCTCGCAGATAACGTCAGCACCGAGTCGCAGGCCGTAGCGCGTGTGGGCATCGTGCAGGTAGTTTGGGGTACAGATGCTCACGTAGTCAATCTGCTTGCCTTCATCTTTCAGCCTAGTGTTATGGCGGTCGAAGAGCTCCTGTTCGGTGAAGAAGGCAGCCTTGGGGAAGTAGCTGTCCATAATGCCGACACTGTCGCTTTTGTCGTAGGCGGAGACAAGGTTGTTGCCAGTGTCTTTGATGGCTTTAAGGTGGCGCGGGGCGATGTAGCCGCCGACACCGATTATCGCGAAGTTTTTCATTTTTGTTTGGCTTCTGGCCTCTGGCTTTTGGCTTCTAGCCGCTTCAACTAAGCATAGACTTTTATTTCTTTTTGCAGCTTTCTACAGCCAACAGCCATGAGTCCAAGTTATTTTTCTCCTACTATTGTTGCTATAAACGATCCTATTCTTTTTTGAAGACTCATAATACTTTCATCGGTAGTTTCAAACAATTCAACCGAAATGTATTTTCTTCTTTTCGCTATGATAAGTTGTGTTTCCAACTCGTATGCAGAACCCAATGCAATATCAAGAAAATGTGCAAATTCTGCTTCCGATCTTCTCCCCGCTCCTTCCGCTATGTTTGAAGGGATAGAAACAACGGCTCTTTCCATTTGACTTCCTAATTGATAGAGTTCATTCTTTGGAAAGCTCTCACAAATATCATAGATAACATCTGTCAATTCAATGGAATCAATCCATATCTCGTAATTCTTAAAGTTTCTCATAACCTAATTTGTTTTTTATTACACATTGCTTCAGGCTTGGCTTCTGACCTAAAAGCAACGTTCAAGCTGCCAGAGGCCAGAAGCCAATAGCCAATAGCCATTACAAATTATTCTTTTCAATATCCTTGAAATACTTGACTGTGCCGTAGGTCATCTCGTCGCAGGCAGCATCGTCGCAAACGATGATGCCTTTCGGGTGCATCTGCAGCACACTGACGGTCCACATCTGGCTGACAGCGCCTTCGATGGCGTGGGCCAAGGCGCGGGCCTTGTTGTGACCATCACCTCACGGCTGTCCATGACGGTACCCACACCCACGGTAAGAGCAGTCTTCGGCACCTTATTAATATCGTTTTCGAAGAAACGTGAGTTGGCGATGATGGTATCGGTAGTCAAAGTCTTCACACGAGTGCGTGAGGTCAAGGAGCTGCCGGGTTCGTTGAAGGCGATGTGACCATCGGGACCAATGCCGCCCATGAAGAGGTCGATGCCTCCGTAGCTCTTGATCTTCTCTTCGTAGCGAGCGCATTCAGCCTCAAGGTCTTCAGCGTTGCCGTTCAAGATATTGACGTTTTCCTTCTTGATGTCGATGTGGCTGAAGAAGTTGTTCCACATGAAGCTATGGTAGCTCTCCGGATGGTCTTCGGGGATGCGGACATATTCGTCCATGTTGAAGGTGACCACATTCTTGAAGGAAACCTGGCCTTTCTTATAGAGGCGGATTAATTCCTTATAGGTACCCAGGGGAGTAGAACCCGTAGGAAGACCAAGGATGAAGGGTTTCTTGGCTGTGGGCTTGAAAGCGTTGATACGTTCAACGATATGGTTAGCAGCCCAACGTGACATGCCGTCAGCGTTTTTTTCGATAATGACTCTCATTTTGCTTATTGTTTAATGGTTACTTAAATGTTCTGTTTTATATTTGTTTACTAATGTCTCAAAAGCTTCCGTTTCCTTACGGATTTGCTTGACAAACGATACGTCGTCGATGCGACCCACAACAGCGATTTTTTCTTCTTCATTGCGGAAGGTGGCGCTGCGAATCTCATTGTCGTAGTCTTTTTTACGGCTGAGATAAACTTGGTCGCAGATGAAATGTTGGATGCGAACGGCCTTGTCAAGGTTTTCGCTCCACATCTCCTCGGTCATCACATCGGCGTCATCTTTGTAAAGGAACATCAACGAGAAATAGGCATGACGTAGTTTTTCATGCTGATAGTCCTTCCACAGCTCGTCATAACGATGATGTATCTCGTCCCAAGAGTTGAGCTTGCCGTCTCGGATGTCAGCACGCAACTCGTCGGCGTATTCCTCGGGCATGGTCTGACCACCAAGATTAATCCACTTGCGCAGGCGTTTGCCTTTCATATGGGCTACGATGGCTTCCATATCCGTTTCAGGATGTGCCTCCAAATAACGCAGGAGAGTAGTGACAGCGTAATAGGTAATCATGTCGCCATAGGCATTATAAGCTTTCAATACCTTGTCGATTACAACTTTACGGTTGCCTTTCTCTATCTTTTCTCCCAAAATTTCCAGCTTGTTGACGGTTTCAGGCTCATTGTAGAGTAAGTTCTTACCACACTCACGTAAGTCGTAGTACTCATACTTATTGGGATTTTCACCTTTAGCGCGAAGATAAGCTTGGGCAACCCAAACCTCCAAGAGCTTGCGGGCCTCGATGGTCTCCTCGATGGTGTCAGGAGCCAAGGTCTCAAACTCAATGTTTTGGATCTTACGCTTACGCTTGTCGCGACTGAGATATTTCGAGGTGTTGCGCGCAATGGCGTACATGTTGTACATCCACCAATAGGCAGGCATGAGATGCAACTCGTCCTTAGCCAGGTTATTGCTTACGAGGCAGAACGGCAACTTGATATTCATCTCATTGGGATAGTCGGCCTTCGAGAGCAAGGTGAACGAAGCAAACCTCGATGAGTGTTTCACACTCGAGCAAAGTCCTGGCCAGAAGCCGCGCGAGGCCACGATTTCGCCGTCGGTGGCGCGACTGTTGTGGTTGGAACCGATAGTGGCACCAGCGGCCATGTTGCTCTGTCCCATGACACAAGCTGAGATGAGGAATGAGTTGTTGTGATGCTGTTCGTGCGAAGGGAAAATGATGTTATTCAACACCTCGCAACACGAGATGGTGGAGTTGTCGCCCATCACCGAATGGATGAGGCGTGCACCATATTTCAGGTTGCAGTTGTCACCCAAGACGAAACGTGTGGCCACCACCGAATAAAAGATACGGCAGCCGTAACCCGTCACACCATTCACCAAGATGACACCCTCGCCGATTTGCGAAGGCTCCTCTTCTGAAGAGTTGATGGTGACATTTTTCAACTTGCTTGCACCTTTGATATAGCAATGTGGTCCTACCTTGGCATCCTTCAGGATCCAGCAGTTCTTGATGACGCACGACTCACCGATGGTGCCATAATAGCCACGGTGGAAGTCGACGCTGGCCTGAGTGATTTCCTTGAGGCGTTCCTGCAATTTGGTGTCGTCAGTGTATTTGGCCCATAGGTAAGCATCGGCAGTAGTCATGCCATCGAAAGGCAAGATCTTACGTGACCCGATTTCGTTCATCACTTCAAGCCACACGCGCACGTCTTCAGGCTCGCCTTCCTTGATGGTGCCGTTGCCGAATTTGGAGTGGTCAGTAGTGGAAATTTCCTGAATGTTGAACAAAATACATTTGTCGCCGATAATATAGTTGGCCATATAATGCACATCGTGGATGGCCACGTCGTCACCGATGTCGCAAGAGATGATGCTACTGTTGGAAATGCCAACGGGCACACGAAGGTCGTGGTATTGCAGCACCTTGCGGCTGATGCGGCCGATACGCACCTTACCGAAGAAATGGTTGTTGTGCACCATGTTGGTGTCGAACTCGTCCGTTACCCAGATGTCTTCCCAGTTGGTGGCGGAGTTGCTGTTTTTCACTAAGCGTTCAACCTCATCAGTATGCAAGCGCCGCCATCCTCCAGCAGGTTTTTTCACCTGCTGATCGCGGTAATAGTATTCGTCATGTCCGTCATGCAAGTACTTCTCATCGATGAAGTTCTTGTATATCCGGTCATAATCTATGATTGTTACTTTATCCATTAATTTTGTGAGTATTTATTTAGTTTTCAATAAGTTAGTTTTACAATACGTCTTTTTGACTAGGTTCGGGTTATACCCGTCGTCCCAGTCAACGATTACGGAAAAGGACTCACAACGACACCGTAGCGTATGCCGTTTCTTCTGAAAACCGATGTATAAATGGCTACGAACATGGTCGGTTATCTGTTTTTGTACATGTCATCATAGTACTTCTGGTAGTCGCCAGAGGTAACATTGTCCATCCACTCTTGGTTGTCCAAATACCAGCGGACGGTTTTTTCAATGCCCTCTTCAAACTGCAAGCTCGGCTCCCAGCCCAGTTCTCTCTGGAGCTTGGTGGAGTCAATGGCGTAGCGCATATCGTGGCCAGCACGATCGGTGACGTAGGTGATGAGGTCCATGTCCTCACCTTCC
>DAIOUZ010000100.1:0-12049 GCA_036759285.1 Candidatus Limiplasma sp.
ATGTGCAAATTTATTACCTTTGCCACCATCAATAATTACCATGCCGTGCATATTCAATTTTATTACAACAATATCAGTTTCATCGTTTTAGCCGTATTTGTGCTTTCCTTGCTCATCCAATTGGCCTATCATTGGGGTCTGTTCTCGCGTGTAGCCTTTTTCAAAAAGAAAGGGCGTCCAAAACTCGATGAGGAACTGGAGCCTGTGTCCGTGGTCATCTGTGCCCGCAATGAGTACGACTACCTTGCCGAATTGGTTCCCGTTCTCATGACACAGGACTATCCTGACTATGAAATTGTCATCGTCAACGACTGCTCCGACGACGAGACCGAAGAATATCTGAAGGAGTTCACGCGACACGAAACCATAGTGAAACCCGTGCAACTCAAGCAACATCTCAACTTTTTCAACGGCAAGAAGTTCCCGCTTTCGATGGGCATCAAGTCGGCCAAAAACGACATCATTGTCCTTACCGACTGTAACTGCATGCCCAAAAACGACCAATGGCTCCGAAGCGTAGTGAACCAATACAAAAACAACACAGAAATCGTCATCGGCTACAGTCCCTATGTGCAAAAGAAGAGCATCATCAACCGAATCATCCGTTTCGATGCCCTGCAACAAGGCTTGCTTTATCTCTCTGCGGCCATGGGTGGACATCCGTATATGGGCATTGGAAAGAACCTCTCCTACCGTAAAGAGTTGTTTTTCAGAAGCAAAGGCTTCATCTCCCACTACACTACTTCTGTCGGCGATGATGATTTGTTCATCAACCAAGTGGCAACCAAAAAGAACACCGAGGTATTGATTGACGCTGAAAACGCCATTTACACGACCCCTACCAATAGTTTCAGATTATGGATGCATCAAAAGAGCAGCCGCTATTCCACGGTGTCGAAGTATAACGTGAAGCCCAGGGCTATGCTTAGTTTATTCTATATGTCGCAGTTTTTGTTCTATGCTTCATTCATTACCCTGCTCTTCCTCAAGCCTGCCTTTTCTTTCTCGTCGGGTTTGCCGCTTTACATCCCTGTGCTAATATTGCTTTTCCTGCTCCGCTTTGGTTCCCAGCTGATTATCTATAATAATGCTTCCAAGCGTCTGGGAGAAAAAGGCCTTGTGCCAGGACTCATTGCCTACGACTTTTTCTTCGCTTTCTTCTCGCCTTTGCTCAGGCTGATGGGACGGATGAAGATGGGGGTGGAATAAACTTATCCTTTTATCTGTATCACAAACCCTTCATCGAAGAGCGGCTGCACCAAGGCACGCATTTCCTCCACGGTGAATTTCTGCAAACCTTCCTCGGGCGTGGGACGGTCAATGGTATAGACCATCACTTCGCGCGGTTTCAAGGTACGCACGATGTCCATCCAACCGTTCAGTACTTCGGGACTTGAGGAGTCGAAGTCCTTGCTCCTCAGGAACATGGTCTGCAAAATGAAGTTGCCTTTGAACTGCTTCAATGCCTCCACCACACGATGGATGTCATAACCTGGCACAGGATGGTTGATTTTTTCAATCAGTTCGTTGGTCGGGGCATCGATTTTCATTGTTGGGTTGTCTACCTTACACAAGGCAGCAAAAACCTCTGGCTTGTGTACCATGGTAGCATTGGACAGCACCGTAATCTTTGAGTTGGGATAATACTGGTTGCGTAGGGCAATGGTATCATCAATAATCCTAGGAAACTCAGGATTGATGGTAGGCTCGCCATCGCCGCTAAAGGTGATGGAATCGATGGGCACTTGGTTTGCCTTACATTCTTTCAACTTGGCTTCCAAAGCATTGCGTACCTTTTCGGCAGTAGGCAGTTTCGTGTCGTCGCGCCCGTCCTTGTTCCAGCCGCACTCGCAGTAAATACAGTCGAAAGTGCAAATCTTTCCCTTTTCAGGAAGTAAATTGATACCCAATGAGCTACCGAGACGACGGCTGTGGATGGGACCGAAAACTGTTTCTTCTCTGATCATTTGTTTTGTTTTTAACTAAGTAATTGTGACAGGAGATTCCCCTTCGGGGAATGGAGAAATAGTCCTTTTTAACAAGCGGCGGTATATAGAGCTTACGAATCGCAAACGCCACAAACCGCCGCATATTAACCTATATACAACTCCATTCCCCGAGGGGGAATCTCATTGTGCACAAGCAAAATTCACTTCGCGTAACTCACAGCTCTCGTTTCGCGAATCACCGTGATCTTGATTTGACCCGGATAGGTCATCTCGGTCTGAATCTGCTTCGAGAGGTCGTAGGCGATGCGGTCGGCGTCTTGGTCGGTCACCTTGTCGGCACCCACGATGACGCGCAGTTCGCGGCCAGCTTGGATGGCACACCCGGATAGCTCATGGCCATTTCCTCTAACTTGTTGAGACGCTGGATGTAAGCCTCCACCACCTCGCGGCGGGCACCCGGACGGGCACCTGAGATGGCGTCGCACACCTGCACGATCGGCGAAATCATGTTGTCCATCTCGATTTCCTCGTGGTGGGCACCGATGGCGTTGCAGATGTCGGGTTTCTCTTTCAGTCGCTCAGCGACCTTCATACCCAAAATAGCATGCGGCAGTTCTTCCTCATTCTCAGCCACTTTACCGATGTCGTGCAAGAGGCCGGCGCGTTTGGCCGACTTCACGTTAAGGCCAAGTTCGGCAGCCATGGTAGCGCAGAGTTTGGCCGTCTCGATGGAGTGCTGCAGCAGGTTCTGGCCATAACTGGTGCGGTATTTCATGCGACCAATCATCTTGATCAGTTCGGGGTTCAGGTTGTGGACACCGAGGTCAATGCAAGTGCGCTTACCTGTTTCCATAATCTCCTGATCCACTTGTTTTTCCACCTTATGCACCACTTCTTCGATACGGGCGGGATGGATACGGCCGTCAACGACGAGCTTCTGCAAGGAGAGACGTGCGATTTCGCGGCGGATGGGATCGAAGCCGGAAATAAGGATGGCATCCGGGCTGTCGTCGATGATGATCTCGACGCCAGTGAGCGATTCAAGGGTGCGGATATTGCGGCCTTCACGTCCGATGATACGGCCTTTGATTTCGTCGTTCTCGATGTTGAACACGCTGACGGTGTTCTCGATAGCCGTCTCCGAAGCCGTGCGTTGGATGGTCTCCAACACAATCTTCTTGGCAGTCTGTGCCGCGCTCATCTTTGCTTCTTCCGTGACTTCCTTCACGTAGACCATCGCATCAGCCTGAGCCTCTTCCTTGACGAGTTCGATCAATTGCTCTTTAGCCTCCTTGGCTGAGAGTCCCGATATGGATTCCAACTTCTTTGCCTCTTCGTCGTAAATGCGGTCGAGTTCGGCCTTCTTCTTATTAAAGGCTTCCACTTGATTGTCAAGATGTTGCTGGGTCGATTGTACTTCTTTCGCCTTGCGCTGTGCCTCTTCCATCTTCTTGTTGGCGTCCTGCTTCAGTTGGTTGATGCGGTTCTCGGCGCTTGCCAGTTCGCGCTTGCGGTCGTTGCAAGCCTTTTCATGCTCGTCCTTCATCTGGAGGAATTTTTCCTTCGCTTGCAGGATACGTTCCTTTTTGATGACTTCAGCCTTTTCTTTCGCCTCTTCAAGCAATGCCATTTGTTCTTTGACAACGGCCTTCTTCAGCAAAGTAGCCGTGATAAAATACCCGACAGCCAAACCCAACAATAGGGCTGCTATCGGAATAATGATGTTTAATGCGTTGAGTAATAACATTTTAAACTCTGTTTTTACTCGAAAAATGAGGAGGAAACAAAAGAAACTGTCTGTCCGTTGGGAGATGCGTAAACCCCAAATGATACGCTTGTGGCCACCGCGTTGCGCAAACGTCCACTGGCACCAATGGTGCTTCCCAAAAGGGAATGAGGCCTGTTTTTACAGAGCGCGAGTAGACCGATTGATGTGTAGTTAGTGTTGAGTTTACCAAATGCGCTGAACAGACAGTTTCAGATCTTCAAAGAACGCAGTCCACAATCACTTGTGGATTATGATTGTTCGCTCAGTAAGTTGTTCAAATCTTGCAGTTTGTGTTCCAAATCTTGATTCAAGAAAGTCAACTCAGCATTCATCTTGACCACCGAAGTGGCAAACTGCAAGGCCGTCATCGAAAGCAAGTCTTGCATATCCTTGTAGGCATAATGCTTTGCATAATACTTTGTCCTCTCGTTGATGAGGTTTCCGGCCTTGCGGACCTTCTCTTCGTCAGCGCGTGCCACCGATAGTCGGTAGGGCCTATCCAACAGCGTGATATTTATGGTAATCTCGTCCATTGTGCTGACTTTCAAGTATCTGAGTTATTCTTTACTATTCAAAATAGAAACACACTTGTCAATTTCTCTCACCAACTCCCGTATGAGCTTTCTTCCTTCTTCTAATTCTCCCTCGTTGTCGAGTGCGTTAACAATTGTACTTTTATTTATTTTATCCTGCAACTCCTCCGCCGACTTACGCAGCGCCAGATTCTCTTTGTCCAACGCAACGTTTTCCTCGGCGAGCCGCTTGTTTTCCACCGCCAACTGATTCTTTTCATCTATCAGTTTCCTCAATTTCAACTCGATTTCGGATACTATGATGCTCAAATCGGCCATGTTGCAATCGGTCTTGGAATTGTGCCACAAAAATACGGAATAATACGTTACACCGCCTCTTTTCACGAAAAAATTTTCCTTAATCTGTCGTGCAAGGCGGAAAAAGTCCTACTTTTATCGCTCCAAATCCCAGTTCACATGAAGACAAAACTCACGTTTATGATTATTTTGACTGCATTGTTTGCATCATGCTCACAAAAAGAAACCACTTTGACCTTATTGGAAACCACTGACACTCACGGGCGTTACGACGAGTTTGCCAACGATGCGCTCATCATCAAACAAATGAAAGCCGAACTGGGTGACAGGCTTATCCTTTTGGATAACGGTGACAATTTGCAAGGTTCTGTATTTCAATATTGTTCCAATCAGGATGCCGAACATCCCAATCTGGTTTCGGAAGTGCTCAATTATTTCCCTTACGATGCCGTTTGCGTTGGAAATCACGATATTGAAGCGGGACGCAAGGGGTTTGACCGCGTGTATTCTGAAGCCAAAATGCCTGTGTTGGCAGCCAATGTCATCGACGAGTCCACGGGCGAGCCCTACTTCACTCCTTATATAATATTGAACCGTGATGGATTCAAAATTGCCGTGCTCGGCTTGCTGACACCCTACGTGGTCACTTGGGTGCCCGACCGCCTGCGTCCTGGACTGCGTTTCGAACAATTGGAAGCCGCAGCCGAAAAATGGGTGAAAATCATACAAGAAAAGGAACATCCCGACCTCATGGTGGGCCTCTTCCATTCTGGCTACGAACCCCAAGTGCAGAACTTGCCCCCTGACCATCCGCTCGGACGTGAGAACGCCACCAAGTGGGTCGCTGAGAATGTACCCGGATTTGACATTATATTCTACGGCCATGACCACCGTTCAAAAGCCGAAAAACTGACTAACATCAATGGCGACCCCGTCTATGTGCTCAACTCGGGCAATCGGGGCATGGGACTCGCTTTGGCGGAAGTGACCCTAAAGAAAGGTCAGAAGCCCAACATTAACGTCAGCCTAATGCTCACCGACCATGAAAACAAAGACGAGGCTTTTCTAGCCATGCTCCAACCTTATCTTGACCGCGCTGAGTCGTACAAGCAACGCAAAGTGGCTGAATTGCCCGTCAGCATCAGCACCGACGATGCCTTCAAAGGCTCCTGCCTCTGGGTTGACGAAATCCACCGCTGCCAGTTTGAAACCGCCGAGGCTGAAGGCATCCATGCCGACATCTCCATGGCAGCACCTCTCAGTGGAGGCAAGAGTCTTGAGGCTGGGATGCTGAAAGTCAGCGACTTCTTCACTTGGTATCCCTTTGAGAACTCGCTTGCGGTCATGGCCTTGACGGGTAAAGAGGTGAAAGCCTTCCTCGAATATGGCTATGAGATGAAAAGTCCTATCTATAACTTTGATTCGGGTGCCGGACTCATCTATGAAGTGACCGACAAAAAACCTATGGGTGAACGAATCAAGATCATTAGCATGGCCGATGGAACGCCCTTCGACATGGACAAGACCTACAACGTGGTGATGAACTCCTACCGTTCGATGGGCGGCGGCAACCACCTCATCAACGGTGTGGGCTGGGCGCAAGAGGAAATCAAGGACCATGTGGTGTGGCAAAGCGATCGCGACCTGCGGTCCATTTTCATCGACTGGGCCACGAAGAAAGGTGTGCTTGATACTGAACCATTGAACTGCTGGAAAATTAAATGACACGAGACGCGAGACTCCGAGACACAAGACAATGACTCGCAGTCACGCGTCCCGCAGTCCCGTGTCAAAATAACAATATGAGAGAAGAATTCCTATACTACCTCTGGGAGAACCGTCTGACCGACAAGGACTTGAAGACTACGGAAGGCGAAGCGGTCGAAGTGGTGGCGACAGGCTACCGCAACACCGACTCGGGCCCCGATTTCCTGGAAGCAAAAATCCAAATCGGTGACAAGCTTTGGGCAGGTCATGTGGAAATCCATGTGAAAACCTCCGACTGGAACCGCCATGGACACCAATCCGACAAAGCCTATAAGAACGTCATCCTGCATGTAGTCTACGAAAACGACACCCAAGTCAACGACATCCCCACACTAGAATTGAAAGGCCATTTCGACGAAAGCCTTTTTGCTCAATATCAAAAACTTATCTCGTCAAAGAATTGGATTCCTTGCGAGAAAAGCATCGCCAAAGTGCCCGTCTTCACCCGACTCTCCTGGCTCGACCGAATGGCGGTGGAACGTTTAGAGAGCAAGTCGGAAACCGTCACCAAGATTTTGGAAGCCAACCAATTCGACTGGGAAGACGCACTCTATAAACTGTTGATGCGGTATTTTGGTTTGAAGGTCAACAACGAAGCGTTTGGCTGCGCAGGATTCCTTGAAGACGATTTCACGGAAGAATACCCTTTGTTGCTCAAGCGTGAATTTGCCGTAATGAAGGCCAAGTTCAACCTCATAACCATGCCTGCCGAGCGGTGGCGCTTTATGCGCATGAGGCCCTCAAATTTTCCCACAATTCGTTTGGCACAGATGGCACAGCTCATCCATAAAAATGGGTGTTTGTTCTCCAAAATTCGCGAGGCGAAAAACGGGGATGAGGTCAAGGTGCTGTTTGATGTGAAGGCATCTGTGTATTGGGAAACACATTGGCGGTTTAATCAACGGCTGCCACAATGTGACAGCCCTACAAGCCAAAAATCAGGGGCTGTAGGGCTGTCGTATCACGGCAGCCGAAAAACGCCAAAACATTTAGGCGACACAACCGCCGACGTTTTGATAATCAATGCCGTGGCACCTTTGCTGTTTTGTTACGGGAAGCTGCACAAAAACGAATCCGTGTGCGAGACGGCCATTCAGTTCTTGGAAGAGACTGAGGCCGAGGACAATGCCATCATCCGACATTACGCTTCATGCGGTATCACTGCGCAAAATGCCATGCAGACACAAGGTTTATTGCATCTTTATTCCTATTTTTGCAAGCGCAAACGGTGTATCGAATGCCGCATAGGAAACGTATTGTTACACAAAATTAACCAATTATCATGAAGAAATCTTTTTTTACCCTTTTCTTGACCCTCTGCTTTAGTGCTTTGTTTGGTCAATCCCCAAACCTCCAACATGTCATCGTGATGATGGCGGAACGCTACGACGACACCCATTTGACGCAAAAAACCGCCTTTATGACCAAAGAGCAACGTCGCGACTTTGTCATTGCCGAGAGAAAGGCTTTTTGCCAAGCTTCTCAGGTTCAAGTAATTGATTTTCTGGAAGGTTACAAGAACGAAAACTTGGTAAGCGATGTCAAAACATTCTGGTCGTTCAATGGCTTCAGCTGTTCTGCCAGCACAGAAGTCATTGCACAACTCGCTGAACGCAAGGATGTTGCCCTGGTTATTCCTGACGAAATGCGCCCGATGATACCCGACAACGAAAAGACAGGTGCTGCCGCCACAAGAGCCAACGCTTGGCATGTCGACAAAGTCAATGCACCTGCCGTTTGGAACTATAACGGCTCTGGTTATACCGGCAACGGTGTCATCGTGGGCCTCATCGACACGGGTGTCAACTACAACCATATCGACATCGCCAACAGCATGTGGGACGGCGGCAGTGAGTTCCCACATCACGGCTACGATATTTTCAACCAAGACAACGACCCCATGGACGACCAAGGTCATGGCACCCATACTGCGGGCATCATTGCAGGTCAAGGCAATGCAGGCACGCAAACGGGTGTCGCCCCAGATGCCAAAATCATGGCCATCAAGATTTTGAGTGCAGAGGGTGATGGTGAAGCGGCACATCTTATCCAAGGTGTTGAGTTTGCCTTGGAACATGGTGCCGACATCCTTAGCCTCTCGCTCAGTGATGTAGGTGCCGGACCATGCTACTACTACCGCGACGTCTTTGCCACTTGTCTCGACGCTGGTGTAGCAGCTGCCATAGCCTGTGGCAATGAAGGCCAGACACAATACACCTATCCCGTTCCTTTCAACATCAGTGCCCCTGGCAACTGCCCTCCACCCTGGCTCCATCCCGATCAACAAATTGAAGGCGGCTTGACCTCAGTCATCAGCGTGGGTGCCACCGACTCCAACGATGAGCATTGCGGTTTCTCCTCCATCGGCCCAACGACGTGGACATCGGGCTCAAATGTCGGCGATTACAACGACTATCCCTACGAAAACGGTGATGCCACCCAACCTGGTTTGATTCGTCCCGACATCTCGGCTCCAGGTGCCAATATTACCTCCTTGAATTACCTGACCACTAATAACTACATCGAGATGGACGGCACTTCGATGGCGACACCTTGTGTGGCGGGTGTGTTGGCCATGCTGCTCGAAGCCAACCCAGAGTTGACTCCCGCTGAGTTGGATTCCATCATCGAGCTCACCTCAACACGCGTGGGTAATACCATGAAAAACAACCGCGTAGGCGCAGGCCGTGTCGATGCCTTGGCTGCCATCAACGCTTTGTTCCATCATGGTCCCACTGGCCTTACTGCAGACTTCGATGGTGAGCAAGTTGTCCTCAACTGGACGGCTGCCCCCGAGGCGGTTTCATACGAAGTCTATCGTGACGGCCTCCGCATCGTCAACAGTTTGACGGGCACCACTTATACCGACCATCTCAACTACGCAGGTTCCTATACCTATTATGTTACTGCCCAGTTGAATAACGACATGACCTCGCTGCCTTCCAATTATGTCACCGTAACGAAAGAGGTCGAAATCGAAGCCGAAGTCATCAACAACATGCGCGTTTCGTTGTCGTGGAACCTGCCTTCGGGCATTTATGACGGCTTTGAATCGGGCGACTTTTACCAAAACATGTGGATCAACGATGCCACCAGTCCTTGGGTGGTCACCGACACGCAACCCAACGAAGGTAACTATTGCGCCAAGTCGACCAACACGGGCATGTTCTCCTCAAGTAAGCTTTCGTTGGCGGTCAACATCCCCACAACGAGCATCGTAAGTTATTATGCCAGAGTTAGTTGCTTCCCGCTCAATGGCTGTGGTTTTCTGATTGACAACGTGCAATACGGCGAGACTTTGAAAGACGAATTGCCATGGACGCAATACACGGTACCATTGAGCCCAGGCAACCACCTCCTTGAATGGCGATATGTCAACCAACTCGCTGAAGGGGAATACGACAATGCTTTCTATATCGATGACATCACAGTAGGCAACGCTTTTGACATCTATCGTGCCAACTGCGATGGCAGCAATGCCATGCTGATTGCCTCGGCTGTCGCTGAAGCGCATTATGTGGATTATGGATGGGATGCCTTACCCATTGGACAGTATAAATATGGCATCAGCACTGATGGTGGAAACAACATCGCCTGGTCGGAATGTCTGGACAAGGATGTGATGGCTCTAGACGAGAATAATGCATTGGAAATCAAGGTCTATCCTAATCCGACCAATGGCATCTTGTTTGTAGAGACGGTGTGCACACCGTCTCTACCAGCAGCAACCGAATATTGCATCGTCAACCTGACAGGCCAAATCCTGCTGCAAGGCAACATTACCGCTGAAACCCAACAAATTGATGTTTCGGGATTAGCTAAGGGAATGTATTTTGTTAGGATTCAGAGCGATGAAGGAGGTATTATAAAGAAATTCTGTATTGTTAGATGAGATAATTATTGCACGCAGAAATCGCAGAACTATGGGAATTGCAATGCGACGCAAATTAATCGTTCAGTAGGTTTTCTATAATTCTGCGGATTCTGCGTGAGGAAAAAATCAATCGTTTTCATCCAGCATGAAAATCTCCTCAACAGATTTCCCGAACACCTGCGCCATCTTCAAGGCCAAGACCGTGGAAGGCACATAACGTCCTGATTCGATGGCGTTTATCGACTGCCGACTTACCCCGATGCGTTTGGCCAGTTCCTCTTGTGTGAGATCCATTTCGGCCCGGGCCACTTTCAAACGGTTTTTCATTGTGCACCTCCTTTATTGAAACGATGCAACTCAATTCTGAACTTGATGATGAACAGTATGAGAAAGACGTAGAACACCAAGAAAGGCACGTAAATGTAAGCGATTCCATAGATGAGCAAAGTGGTTGCGATAAACAGAATCGCCGTGACGTAAGTCGCCCAAATCAGGCTTTGCGCACGAAGATATTGCACAAACTCATCCTCGACCTTCTCCTTTGAAAAACCGATAAACAGCAATCCAATCGTCAGTAAAATCATGGCGATGGAAAGGCTGTTCGTTCTTGCCATTCGAAAGAATCCGCTTTCGTTTTCGTCGTCAAAAAAGGTATCGAAATATAACGAAGGCATTTTGAAATGGAATTCCGGAAGACAAAGATACCCTGCCACCGCAACGATGGCCAACACCCATCCAATCATTCTGAACCGATGGGGAAACAAATAGTTTTTCTTCATAGTGCTTAGTTTTTAAAGTTTGACGCTGCAAAAGTAAAGTAAACTTTCCAATTAGACAAATTAATTTGTCATTATTTTTCGATTTTCTTGTTTTTTCTTCTTTTCAACCGACAAAATCCCTAATATTGCAATCAAATTTGAAAATGTTATGTCAAACGAATCCATCATACAAGTTTTTGAAGGACAAAACATCCGCATTGTTTGGAACGAGAAAGAAGAAAAATATTATTTTGCCGTGGCAGATATAGTACAAGTTTTAACGGACAGTGCTGATGTCAAACAGTACATCAAACGAATGCGCTCGCGAGACTCTGAGTTGGATTCCGTGTGGGGTACAATTTGTACCCCCTACCAATTTGTATCAACTGACGGAAAAAAACATGCAATCAATTGTGCTTCATTGGAAGGTATTTTCCGTATCATCCAATCCATTCCCTCCAAAAAAGCCGAACCCGTAAAACAATGGCTCGCCGAGGTTGGCGCACAACGCATCGACCAGATGATTGACCCTGAACTGACCTTCCAAATGGCTGTGGCCGATTACCGTCGCCAAGGTTATTCAGACCAATGGATTAACGAGCGCATGAAATCCATTATGACCCGCAAGGCCCTGACTGACGAATGGGAACGTGTTGGTATCAAGGAAAAACAGGAATTTGCCATCCTCACCAACATCCTCACCAAGGCATGGAGTGGCATGACGACAGGACAATACAAAGCCTTCAAAGGTTTGACCAAAGAAAACCTGCGCGACAACATGACTAGCGTTGAGGTAGCTCTAAACACTTTGGCGGAAGCCTCTACTCGAGAACTTTCACAGCAGCGCAATCCAAAGGGTTTTGAGCAGAGCAAACAAACCGCAAAAGACGGCGGTGGAGTTGCCAAAGCCGCAAGAGACCAATTGGAAAAGCAATTAGGACGCAGTATCATTTCTCCTGTTAAAGCCAGCGATTACCTTCAACCTGCCGAAGACGCTGAGGTCAAAGAATTGACAGAAAACAAATAATAATTACATCTACCGTTTTTAAAATCATTTCAAAAACTTCCTCGGATGATAGGCGAAAATCCAAGGACGGTTGCTG
>DAIOUZ010000101.1:0-12018 GCA_036759285.1 Candidatus Limiplasma sp.
AGTGCATTGAAATCACGAGCGGCGAGAGTGTGCTTGTCATCTCGAAAGAGAACTATGGGTATGAGCTGAAGCGTGGCGGTGTTACTGTTACGAAGTCCGTTGACGGCGCGCTTGCATATATCGATGGTGATCATGGTGCGTTCATGCGTGAGCAGTTGAGCCTTAGTGTCGGCGAGCATGTTTACGGCCTCGGCGAGCGCTTCGGCGCATTCCTTCGTGTCGAAAATGCCATGCAGGTAGCTGCCGTAGACATTGCCCTCGCAGCATCCGTCAGACATCGTCCACCGGCAAGGCAAGCCATACGGTGTCCCGACCCATAAAGTCATGCTGAGCGGAGACCTCCAGACGCTGTTGGGCAAAGATATCCTAGACGTGAATACCCTGCACCACCAAGCCGTCAAAGACCTCAGTGGTGATTTGACGCCGATGGCTGTCGCTCCTGACGGCATCATCGAGGCGGCACGGATGGAGAACAAACGTTTTGTTTGGGCCGTCCAATGGCATCCCGAGTACATGTTCAAGACTGACCCTGATAGTTTGGCCATATTCTCGTGCTTTTTGAAGCATTGTAGGTAATCGTTGTGAGGACGAAGCAATACGGAGATTCCCTTCGTAGTATCCTTTGTTATTATCGGCGGCTTGAGACAGCTATTGACCGGTAACTGTTTCTGGCCGCCGTTTGTTATTATATGCCTGATTCCATCCCCGAAGGGAATCTCTTTCTCATTCCAATTCCTCCAAAGGATTGTACTTGTTCTTGATGGCAATAACCGTCATTTTCCTATCCGTCGGCTCAAAGGAGATGCCTTGCGGCCCGAGGATGGTCCTCAAATCATCAATGGTGTAGTCGCTCCTGTAATTCGTATAACTTATATCCTTCACATATAAGTTATCATACAGACTATTTCCCGTAAAGGAATTACTACCGCTTCCTTTTGCCTCGTTCGGAATCTCCGCATAGATAGGTAGTCCAATATTCTGTCGAACCAGACCAATCAACATCTTATAGCTTATCAAACCTCCCGGTTGACCATTAACAAGCTTCGATGTGTCGATGATGTACATCCTATACGCTTGCGTCACCGTAGTGTCGATTTCTATCAAACCCTCTTCCACTAGAGTGATGAGAAGCCTATGATAGTTTATGGGTTCCTGCTTAAACGTCAGGTTGAAATGACATTTCGGGTACTTGTTAAAGTTTACATTACCAACCATTACCGTGTCATAATTGGGATCCGTGCCTTGACTCCAAACATCATAATACATGGCTTGGTTGGCAAAGGCAGCCGCATTCCCAAAATAAGTGTTCTTGACAGCGTTCGTATAAAACTTGTTCGACATGTCCAACTGCTTATCTTCGATCAACACCGTGCGCGTTTCAAGACGGAAATCTTCGTTTTCGACTACCTTCACCTCTTTGTTTATGGCATTGACACCAAAAAGGAAAGGTATTGCGATTAATGAATTGTTCACCACATGGAACACTATTGACCAAAAAAGGCTATAGTTGATAACAAGGTATGAGGCTACTAAAGCAAAACCGAATTTCTCCAAAACAGAAACGAATAACATAAACCAGTGACCCTCACCATTGTAATTGCCCGCATGAGCTACAGCAAAAAGTATTGATGAGAGCATCATCAGAGAGAACAATTTCTTTTTTCTGTCGTCACGGAAATAGACGAGTATAAAGGCACCACAAACTAAGGTTGTCAAAGACAACCACCAACCAATAGCATTAGCAAATAATGCCATCAGTAGTATTGATGTTATGCCCGTCCACATTTTCCCGTTTCCCCAAAGCCTGAAAACAAGTTCCTCCATAATAGGACCCACTAAACCAATATACAGAATGAAAGGAAAAATGCCAAACCGATAAATCATACTATAGAAAACATCCATCATCGGAGAGCCAAAATCTTCCAGGCTCTCACCGTTAATAATCAATATAGTTAGGCAGGCCACAACGATGCCAATGCCCCACCATAGAGCCCATTTGAAAAGCTTTGGCTCTTTCGTTCTCTGTTCAATTTGCTCAGTCATTTCTTCCATGGTTTAAACCCTTATCCGTGTCGGGCACAACTTTTAGTATAGTCAAATCCGTTTTTCTTTTTGAAGCCGCCAAATTACAAAATAAATCTTAAACCCGCTCTCTATTCAATTATTATATTTACATTTGCGGCTCAAATTCAACACGTTTTCCGATGAAAAAAACTATCTTGACCTTATTGTTACTAGTGGCTTATGTTTTCGCTTCGGCGCAAAGCATCACACACACCTATCATTTCGGCAAGCCTGCCGTTCAACAAGTCGGTGAATACCAGACGCTTTCGTTTGAACAATCCGTCCAAAACGGCACTGTTAGCGAACCGCTGCTGCCTTGGCAGAGCATCAGCCTGATGCTGCCGCCCAACACCGAAGCTACTGCCGTCCATGTGACACTGAGCGACTTTACGGAACTTGAAGGCCAATACAACCTCATGCCTGCACAAAGGATTCGTCCTATCTCTGACGACAGCCCATTTGTCTTCGAGAAAAACGAGGCTTTATATCGTTCCAACGAAGCCTATCCCAATAAAGACTTCAACACGGTCAGCACGCAGGTACTTAATGGTGTTTCCTTTGCCTTCGGCGGCTTCACCCCCGTGAAATACAAACCCGCCTCGGGTCAAGTCAGTTATGCCCAGACCGTGACAGTCACCGTCGACTATCAGGCCTCGTGTGCCGACCATAGCCGCAAACTTTGGCTGCGTCCCGAGACGAGAAACAGCATCAACCGCTTGGCACAAAACGCCGAGATGATTGACAGCTATGCCCGCCGCGATGGTGCTTTGCCGAGTTATGAGATGCTGCTCATCACGCCCCAGGACTATGTAGAAACCTTCGCTGATTACGTGGCGCTATATGCCGGTCGCGGCATTCGTGTCCATGTCGTTTCCTTGACTGACATATACACAGCCATGCAAGGTCGCGACAACAAAGAAAAAATCCGTAACTACATCATTCAAGAATACGAAAACAATGGCATCTCCATGTTGCTCATTGGCGGTGATGTCGACCTGGTGCCCCACCGTAACCTCTGGTGCCACGCCCAGGAAGGATACGACGACCAAGTGCCCTCTGACACCTATTATGCCTGCTTGGATGGCACCCTTAACGATGATGGCGACAACAAATGGGGCGAAGTCGGCGAGGACGACCTGCTGCCCGAGCTTTCCATTGCTCGCCTGCCTTTCAACAATGCCAACCAGTTAGAGACCATACTTAGCAAGACATTCAGCTACTTGACCTCACCTGTCTTGGGCGAGTTCCGCTATCCCATCCTCGCTGGCGAACACCTTGGCGACGGTGTGTATGCCAGCCAAGACCTAGAGCGCCTCATCGGCGAGGTCAACTTCAACGGCTACACGACCTACGGCTATCCAGAAGACTATAATTTTGTGCGTGTATACGAAACGCCTTACCATTCTTGGAACCCGAGCGAACTGGCCGCTGCCATTAATGGCGGCTGCCAATATGTAAACCACTTCGGTCATGCCAACACAAGCTACGTGGCAGGCTGGAGCAACTGGGACATCACGCCGAGCCTGTTTTATGGCTCCAACGGTGTCGACCACAACTATTTCATCTTCAAGAGCCAAGGCTGCATCTGCGGTGACTTTGCCGACGACTGCATTTTGGAGCGCATGGTCGTGAACCAGACAGGTGCCGTGGCCGCCATCGGCAACTCTCGCTATGGCTGGTACAACCAAGCAGGCGACGGTCCCTCGGCGCATTACCACCGCGAACTCATTGACGCTTACTGCCACGAACGCATTCCAGGTCTTGGTGATGCCTTGAAAGAGAGCAAGATTCAGACTTCACCCTTTATCACAATGGATGGTGAAATCGGTGTGCTGCGTTGGACTTTCTACGCCCTCAACGCCTTGGGCGATGTCGGCCTCAGTGCCTGGTTTGACGAGCCTTTCACACCTAACGTCGACTGCGCCACTACCCTACCCGTTGGCACCTGCCGCATCCCAGTGACCGTGAAGGATGAAAACGGCAATGGCGTATACAATTTCGAATGCCGCCTCTTCAAGGGCGAGGAACTGATTGCCATGACCGCCACCGATGAAAACGGTGAGGCTGAGCTGCGCTATGCTGCCGTCAACAACAACGATGTCCTCGACCTCTATGTCACGGGCATGAACGGCTGGCCGCAGCACCTTGAATTGAATTTCGACAACGACAATTGTGCTCACGTGCTCTTCGACAGCTACACCCTCAATGACCCCGATGGTCAGGTGGACTTCAACGAAAGCCAGAGCCTCAACATGACTTTCCGAAATGTGGGCAACCTCAGCGCGTATGCCGTTTCGGCTGTCTTGACTAGCGAACAGCCACAATATATCGATGTCACAAATGGGTATACAGACTTTCTCATAGTCAACGCATATGGTACTACAACCCGCGAAAATGCCTTTGCTTTTACGGTCAGCGATGATGTGCCAGACCAGTTCGTGGCCACCTTCACCCTGACTTGCACTGACGAGATTGACACTTGGGTAAGCCAATTCGAGATTCCCATCAACGCCCCCGACTACGGACCTATCGCCACCGTCTTGGAGGAAGTGGACGGCAACGGCAACGGCCATGCCGACACGGGCGAGACCATCACGCTACATTTCACAGGCAAGAACACTGGACACAGCCTCTCGCCCAACACCGGCTTTGGCGTGTTCTGTTCCGCCCCAGAGATCTACTTCGACCAGAACATCTTCAGCGTTGGTGACTTGGCTGTCGGTGAGCCGTTCACCGTCGATTTCACGATGAGCATCGTAGGAGCCAGAAACGCTCAGGCTTTTGAACTCATCTTAGCCACCTATTCAGGAAACTATGTCGTTTACGACTCCTATCTCGTCAATGTGAACAGCGAGATGGAAGACTTTGAGACGGGCGATTTCAGCAAGTTCGACTGGCAGTTCGAGGGCGAAGGCGGCTGGGAGATTGTTCACAGCGGCACCTTTGAAGGGCAATACTGCGCCCATACCACGCCGATGGGTCACAGCTGCGAGGCCGTGATGAGCCTCGACTATGACTTCGCCTGCGACAACGAAATCAGCTTCTATGTGAGGACCTCCACCGAAACCGGCTACGACTTCCTCAACTTCTATGTCGACGACGAACGTATGGGTCGTTGGGCAGGCGAGACTGGTTGGACCTTGGTCAGCTACATGATTCCGCAGGGCAGTCACACCCTCACATGGAGTTATATAAAAGACGGCGGAGCCACGGGGGGACAGGACTGCGTTTGGGTGGATTACATTGTGCTGCCACCCATGGAAGTCATCCTTGATGTGGAAGAAGACGGCCCTTCGACTCCTTCGACAGGCTCAGGAACCGCAGGGACCTTTACGCTCTATCCGAACCCCGCGCACGGCGATTTCACTATTGCATTGCGCCAGACCTCACAAGTCAACGTGTTTAATGCCATGGGACAACAGGTCCTCAACCTCAACGAGGCGAGCGGATTGCAGCACCTCCATTTGGATGCGACGGGTGTTTATTTCGTCCGCATTAGCAATGGGAATGGTGTGGAAGTAAAGAAAGTGGTGGTCGAATAACCAAAATTGACCGCCTATAGATTCCAATCGCACAAGTCTTTGCGAGGAATGACATAGGCGGTCAATTTTCACGGAGATTCAGGCGGGCTGAATAGTTCATTCCATAATTCGGATAGTTATTCCAATATCCCAGCCTTCTTTGGTTCTTGTGGCATAATACCCAGTTTCCCAAACACTACCTTTTGTCGAACTCGTCGAAAACACAAAAGTGTCGTCCAAATGATCCGCCTTGAATAATGGCGTAATCCGATAACCATTCAAATCATCAGAAAAATAGCGAGGTTCACTTTCGTATTCTTCCGTTGTGAGGAAAATGATACGTTCACGTGTGGGCTGAATACTTAGTAAGTTGGGGTCATCGGAAACAATCATCAGGGTTGGAGTAGTGTCTGTGGCATAACTCGGCATCGTGATTTCATCCAAAGGAATCAACTCATAGGCACCACCCCACGTGAAAGGCAATCTTTCATCTTCGTTGAGAACTGCCTCAAAAACTATAGTCTTATCGGTACGCGGCAAAGAAAACCTTGGATTCAAATCCAAATTGTCGGGAATGCCATCACCATCGGTATCAGGATTGTTAGGATCGGTATGGAATTTTGCTTCCGCAATGTCCGTCAAGCCATCACTATCCGAGTCGCGGCGCAAAGTCTGCAAGTCGAAAGTGAGCAGCAGACCATCGCTAGCCAAAGCCAACTTGAAATGTTCCATACCCCAAGGGCCTATTGTGCGGTCTTGGATAAATAGGCAGGCTTCCATTTGCAAGTCGCCATTCTCATTGATCAAAGGTGTATTGGAATACCACTTGACGAACAACGGCTTTTTTTGTAATAGGCCTGTGTAGTAATATGCCCATGATAAACCTGAATCCGTAGAATAGGCCACCCAAATGCCTGGCAACGAGCTTCCATATATAGGTTCTTCATATACAAAAGCCTCTATCTGACCTTTTTTCTCATGCTTCAAAACATAGGCTTTGTCGATTTTACCAACACATTGCTTCTGGAAATTCGGCTCCTCCCCCTTCATATATGATCCCCATTCCATTTTGACGATTGAATCATAATAGGGTGTGAAAAGTAACGAATCAAAATAAGGCGTGTAATCCTCAATTCGTTCAAAACCGAAAAAGTCGTTCTTATAGTGTTTTATTTGGTCGTCGGTCATCGGCTCGAAATGCTTGTACTTATAGTTCTTGTTGTACTCGTCTTCTTCCCGACTTTGGTATTCATAATCCTGCGCAAACGAAAACGCCGGAACCAACAGGGCCAAAAATAATAAGTTAATGCAGTGTTTCATGTGATTGATGTTTTAATGATTAATCGCTGCAAAAATAGAAAATTTTTAGATGAAACGGCATTTTTCGCGATTTTATTTTCATTTTTGATAAAAAATGCATTTCTAATCGATTTTTCTCTTCGTTGTTACGAAAATGAGTATTTTTGCACCCAAAAAATTAATCAACCTTTCTAATATGATGAAAAAGACTAGTCTCATCCTCTTTACCTTGATGGTCAGCCTGTTCGCTTCGGCACAGACCATCGAGAAGACCTATTATCTTGGCCAGCCAAGCGTCAGCCAGATTCAAGGCTATGAACAAATCCAATTTGCGGACTGCATGCAGAGTGCCCTCGCAGGTCAGCCCTCGTTACCCTGGCACAGCGTCAGCCTGATGCTGCCTCAAGGCACGGAAGCCGTCAGCATCGAAGTGGAACTCTCCGATTTTCAGACGATGGAAGGCAGCCACAACCTGTATCCCTACCAGTCGGCCCTCACCTACTCCGACCCTGTGCGCAAGCAGTTTGAGAAAGACGAAGCCCTGTATGCCTCGAAGAGCGTCTATCCTGCTCAAGCCTATGGCAACCTCAGCACACACTACATGAACGGTGTCGGTTTCGCCTTCTCGGCCTTCACACCTGTGCAATATGTGCCCGGTACTGGCGAAGTGCGTTATGCCACCAAGGCTATTGTCAGAATCACGACAGGTGCTGCTAAGACCGACCAAAGCCGCAAATTGTGGCTCAACGGCGACAATGCCGAACGCGCCATGAGACTCGCCCAGAATCCCGAGATGTTGCAGACCTATGACAACAGAGGTCGCGTCGTTGGCGGCTATGACTTACTCGTGGTCACCAAACAGCAATGGGTCGAAGCCTTTGATGAATATGTGGCTTTCTATCCCCGCGGTCTCCGCACACGTGTCGTTGCCTTTGAAACCATTACCAGCACCATGGAAGGTCAGGACAACGCTGAGAAATTGCGCAACTACATCATTCAGGAATATGAAGACAACGGTATCATGATGGTGAACCTCGCCGGTGATGTACCCGACATTCCCTATCGCGGCTTCTACTGCGACGTGCTCTCGGGCGGTAGCCACCAGACCGACAACGACATTCCCGCCGATCTCTATTATGCTGGTTTGGATGGCACATGGAATGACGACGGCGACAACCGTTGGGGCGAAATCGGTGAAGACGACCTGTTGCCTGAAATCGGCATCGGCCGCATGTGCTTCAGCAGCCAGAGCGAACTCGACAACATGCTCCACAAGGCCATGACCTACCAGACCGAACCCGTCTTGGGCGAGTTCCAAAAAGTCATCATGGCTGGCGAACACCTTTATGACAATCCGCTCAGCAACGGCAGCCAGTACCTTGAACTACTCATCGGCACCCATGACGACAACGGCTACACCACTACGGGCATCCCTGAAGACTATGAGTTCACCCGCCTTTATGAAGAGGAAGGCAACTGGAGCGGCACCCTGCTCCGAAATGCCATCAACCAAGGCACGCAATACGTCCACCACGACGGTCATGCAAACACAGGTTATGTGGCTGGCTGGAGCAACAGTGACATCACTGACAACAAATTCAGCGGTGCCAATGGCGTGGACCACAACTACACCTTCTTCCACACCTCGGGCTGCATCTGCGGTGACTTCAGCAGCGACTGCATCTTGGAACGCATGACTAAGATCGCCAACTTTGCCGTGGCTACCTTCGGCAACTCGCGCTATGGTTGGTTCAACGAAGGCCAGACCGAAGGCCCAGCCATTCACCTTCACCGTGAAACCGAGGATGCTTACTATCACGACCGTATCCCCTACGGTGGCATGGCCTTGAGAGAAGGAAAAATCGAAACTGCCCCTTGGGTCAATGCTCCCGGCCAATGGGAAGAAGGCGCCTTGCGTTGGAACTTCTACGACCTCAACATGATGGGCGATGTGGCTGTCAGCCCTTGGCACGACGAGCCGTTCACCCCTAATGTCAACTATATGACTGAACTTTTGGTGGGCCTCACCTCCGCTGATGTCACTGTCACCAACGCCAACGGTGAAGGTCTGAAGAACTTCCGTTGTGCCTTCTTCCATGGCGACGACATGGTTGGTGTGGGTTACACCGACGAAGACGGCAATGCCACCATCGAATTTGCCGATCCGATTGACTTCGTCGACGAGATGAGCCTCATCGTCACAGGCTGTGACGCATGGCCGCAGATCCTGCCCGTCATCACATTGCCCGGTAACTGCGCCTATATTATCTATGAGAGTTATGAAATCAGCGGCGGCGCTCAGCCCTACTTCGGCCAAAGCATCGCACTCGACATGCAGTTGAAGAATGCAGGTACTGTGACTGCCAACAACGTCACAGCAACCCTCAGCACCGACTGCGACTATCTCACCATCACAGATGCCACCGAAACCATCGCCACTCTTGAAGGCGGTGCTACTGTCAACCTTACCGAAGCCTTCGCCATGGACATCGCCAACGACGTGCCCAACATGATGAAAGCCGACTTTATACTGACATGCACCGACGGCACTGACACATGGGAGAGCAAGTTCGCCATCCGTCTCTATGCGCCTGAGTTCACCGTCCTTGGCACTGTCATCGAAGACAGCGACGGCAACGGCCATGTCGACCCAGGTGAGACCGTCACGGCACACATCACCGTCAAAAACGCTGGTATGGCCGCTGCGCCTGAAACCATGCTTAACATCATCTGCGACCTGCCCGAGATCAGCTTCGAGCAGAGCGAGTTCACACAAGGCACCGTGGAGGCCGACGTGAGTTCACCGTCGACTTTGTATTCACTCTCTCCGAAGAGGTCGAACTCGGCGTGGCCTACGAGATCGGTTTCGATGTCACTTCAGGCAACTACACCACTAACGGCAGCTTCTCCTTCGCGGTAGGCAATGTCATCGAAGACTGGGAAAGCGGCGATTTCAGCAATTTCGACTGGGAAAACGACCCCGTCAAGCCATGGACCATCGTTACCGAGAACCCATACGAAGGCAGCTACTGTGCCAAGTCAGGCAGCATCGGCGATAACGCTAGCACCTCGCTCACCATCACGCTTGACGTGCACAATGAAGGCGAAATCAGATTCTACAAAAAAGTCTCGTCGGAAAGCGGCTATGACTTTCTCCACTTCTACATTGACGGCTCAGAAAAAAACAGCTGGTCGGGTGAAGAAAACTGGAGTGAAGAGCATTATGCACTCACGCCTGGACAGCATGAATTGAGATGGACTTATTCCAAGGATGTTTACGTCAGCAGCGGCAGCGACTGCGCCTGGATCGACTACATCGTCTTCCCGCCTGCGGAGACCATCACCATCACGCAAGAGACCGTGATGAACAGCTTGACCATTTATCCCAACCCGAACCACGGACAGTTCAGCATTAACTTGCCTGAAGAAAACTGCGATATCGTAGTGTTCAACAGCCTCGGCCAGCAAGTCTACAGCCAACAAGCCAAAGGCTTGACCACCCTCAACCTTGAAGGTCTAGACAGCGGCATGTATTTCGTCACAGTGAAGTCAGCCAATACGGTCAACACTTTGAAGTTCGTGAAGGAATAAAAAACTACAATATGATGAAAGTGCCTTGAGATCTCAAGGCACTTTTTTTATGGATCTTGGAATGGTATTGAAAGATTTATGTATCTTTGCATAAATTCACAAAATTTATGATTTCATGAAGAAACTTTTACTTATTGCATCCTTAGCCATGACATTAATGGCTAATGCCCAAACAATTACCATCGGTGAAGGCAATGGCATGACCGACATGGTGCCATATAACACATTTTACAATTATTCGTTCACCGAACAGATTTACCTTGCCAACGAAATCGAATATGCGGGAGCCATTAAGGCAGTCAGTTTCCGACTCGCTTATAGTTACAACACTGAGTGTACCAGTGACATCGTCGTTTATATGAAAAACGTATCGAGAAGCACATTTGCCGACACATCCGATTACGAGCCAGTTGCCGAAGACAACATAGTGTTTTCAGGTCCCTGGACCATTCCTGCAGATTATGACGGCTGGGTAACCATCACCTTTGACACTCCGTTTTTATACAACGGCATCGACAACCTGATGGTTGCCATAGACGAGAACTCTGACGACTATGCCATACGTTATTTCAGATTCACTGAAATGGACAACACGGTCCTAAGCTATAGCAGTGACATTTGGAACCTGAATCCGTATAACCTAGGGTCATTTGTGGGTCCCAAAGAAGTCACCTACAAACGTTCCAACATCAAACTCGTCTTTGAAGGAAATGTTGGAATGGATGAGAATGGCGATAACACGCTGTCGTTGTATCCCAACCCGAACCAAGGACAGTTCAGCATTAACTTGCCTGAAGAAAACTGCGAAATCGTGGTCTTCAACAACTTGGGTCAACAAGTCTACCAGCAAAGCAACGTCCAAGGCTTGACCACCCTCAACCTTGAAGGTCTGGACAGCGGCATGTATTTCGTCACAGTGAAGTCGGCCAATGTGGTGAGCACTTTGAAGTTTGTGAAGGAATAATACTTATGGGTCAATATATTGGAAGAGTCTCAAGACTTTTGTTATGGGGCTCTTTTCAATTCTATGGTATGTCGGAAATTCCGACACACCACTCAAAATAAAACAATTAAGAGTATTTTCAAAATATAAAAGCCTTGGAACATCCATTCTTGGGCTTTTATGGTTCATTCGAAATGTAATAAATACAAAACACTAAAAATGCAATCGAATTCAAGTGTGACTTATAGTCTTCAATCCATTGCTGATAATCAACTAATTTTGCATACTCTTCTAACCTAAAAAGCAATGGATATTCGGAAGAAAATAGGACTTCGTATAAAGTCGCTAAGGGAGGAAAAAAAGATTTCTCAAAAAGACCTTGCATACTATTCTGACTTGGACAGAACTTACATAGCAAGCGTTGAAAACGGTAAACGCAATATCTCTATTATCAACATTGAGAAGATTGCCAACGGGCTCAATATCTCCGTAAAAGCATTCTTTGATGACATAAATTTTTCTTAATTCTTAAATTATGAGAATCAATTTATTTAAACCTGTATATACCAAAATATACAAGACTAGCCAAACAAGAGGAGC
>DAIOUZ010000102.1:0-2748 GCA_036759285.1 Candidatus Limiplasma sp.
AAATATTATATTTTGAATGACCTTACGCTAAAATGATGGCTTACCATGCATTTTATGGCTTTACGGGAACCTGTTTGAAATTCAGCACCATGTCGGCGACATCTTCAATAACGCCGTCGCTTGATGCAAATTCATGGGTGACGCCATCGATGTGGATAGAAGTGATAGCGAAGCCTTCAAGTGAAGACAACAGGATTCTTCTAAGCGCATTACCAATGGTGATGCCGAAACCTGGTTCAAGAGGTCGAAACTCGAAAACGCCTTTGGTGTCGGAGCCTTCAACCATGATAACCTCATCGGGTTTTTGAAACGCTAATATTGCCATGTTGAATAATTTTACCAGGTTAACAAAGAACAATTACTTAGAATACAATTCGACGATGAGCTGTTCGTTGTTCGCGCTTCGTGAACCCGCTGGGGAAGGTCTGCAGGTCGCCGACCTTGACGAGGTAGGACGGGATGCTGAGGACATTGCCGTTGACGACGATATGACGATGGTTCACGAGCTGACGGGCGGCGGCGCGGGTGGGAGCGATTCCCATGCGATACACCACGTTGTCAAGGCGTGACTCCAAAAGTTGCATCAGGATCAAACCAGTGACGCCTTCCTTACGGCGGGCGTGTTCAAAGGTCTTGCGGAATTGTCTCTCGAGAACTCCGTAGGTATATTTAGCCTTTTGCTTCTCCTTCAGCTGGGTGCCGTATTCCGAAACTTTCTTTCTTCTGCTGTTGGCGCCGTGCATTCCAGGAGGATAATTTCTCTTTTCGAAGTACTTGTCTGAACCATAGATGGGTTCACCAAACTTACGAGCGATTTTCGTTTTTGGACCTGTATATCTAGCCATAATTCTACGTTTTTAATTGTTCAACTTACACTCTTCTACGTTTTGGAGGACGGCATCCATTGTGAGGCAGCGGGGTGACGTCGATGATTTCGGTCACTTCAACGCCCATGGAATGGATGGCACGAATGGCGGATTCACGTCCTGCACCAGGTCCCTTCACATAAACTTTAACTTTGCGTAATCCCAAGTCATAGGCAGTCTTGGCGCACTCTTCAGCAGCCATCTGAGCAGCGTATGGTGTGTTCTTCTTTGAGCCTTTAAAGCCCATCTTACCTGCTGATGCCCAAGAAATGACTTGTCCTTCATTGTTGGTCAAAGAAACAATGACGTTGTTGAAAGAAGCCTTCACGAAAGCCATGCCCGTTGCTTCGATCTTCACAACACGTTTCTTTGTAACTTTGTTGTTTTTTGCCATTTTTTAATTGTGTGGTTTTAAATTTTAGATATGATCCAACTACCTATTACTTAGTAGCTTTCTTCTTGTTAGCGACAGTCTTTTTACGGCCCTTACGGGTACGTGCGTTGTTCTTCGTGCTCTGTCCACGGACGGGCAGGCCGGCACGATGACGGACACCTCTGTAGCAACCGATATCCATCAAACGCTTAATGTTCATCTGAACTTCACCACGAAGTTCACCTTCGGTCTTGTACTGTTCGGCGATGATGTCACGAACGGTCTTCTGCTCATCGTCGGTCCAGTCCTGAACTTTCTTTGCGGGCTCAACGCCAGCCTTCTTCAGGATCTCCTTCGAGAGTGATCTTCCAATACCGTAAATGTAGGTCAACGAGATTTCACCGGCTTTGTTGCTCGGGATATCTACACCAGCGATTCTTGCCATATTGTCTTTATTTCTTTAGATTAAATTTTCAACCAAGATTAACCCTGACGCTGATTCTCTTTAGGGTTCTTCTTATTAATCACATACACTCTGCCCTTACGCTTGACGATGATGCAGTCGGCAGATCTTTTCTTTACAGATGCTTGAACTTTCATTTCAATATTCTTTTGTAGTTTGCTTCAATTCTTGTATCTGAAGGTGATACGGCCCTTTGTCAGATCGTAGGGAGACATTTCCAACTTGACCTTGTCGCCAGGCAGGATCTTGATATAGTGCATGCGCATCTTGCCGGAGATGGTGGCGATGATAATCAAACCATTCTCCAACTCAACGCGGAACATGGCGTTTCCCAACGCTTCCACTACGGTGCCTTCCTGTTCAATCGACATTTGTTTTACCATATTTTCTCCTTTCAAATACTATTTTGTTGTTATTCACATCAGTCCTTCTACATTCCGGACCCCAAATTCGGGCTGCAAAAGTACAAATTCTTTTCCAATTGTAGGATGTTTTTGTCAAATTTCTTCATCTATATCCTTTTGGAAAGGATTCCCACCGTTTCTTCGGGAAGCCTCCGAAACGATTTCAGAGGTTTCCCGAAGTGTGGGCTACTATTGCTCCGAAGAGCAAAGGGCTGACTCTTACAATCACATTCTGCCGATACGACCCTTGATACGACCCGTCTTGGTGAGACCATCGTAGTGGTGCATCAAGAGGTGGCTCTCGATCTGTTGCAAGGTGTCGAGCACAACACCGATAAGAATCAGCAACGAGGTTCCGCCATAGAAGTGGGAGAATGCGGTGCTGACGCCCATGAGGGAGACGATAGCCGGCATGATGGCCACGATGGCAAGGAAAATGGAACCAGGCAGGGTGATTTTCGACATGATGTTGTCAAGGTACTCGGCAGTCTTCTTACCAGGTTTCACACCAGGGATGAAGCCACCATTCTTCTTGATGTCTTCAGCCATTTGGTTGGTGTTCATCGTCACAGCCGTATAGAAATAGGTGAAGGCGACGATCATGAGGAAGAACACAAGGTTGTACCAGAAGCCGTTGATGTT
>DAIOUZ010000102.1:2758-11998 GCA_036759285.1 Candidatus Limiplasma sp.
AACACCAGCAGCGTTCACCTTCAGCGGGATGTACTGACGGACACCACCGTACTGGCGGTTGCCGACAACACGCTTGGCATACTGTACCGGAACTTTTCTTGTTCCTTGAACGAGGGCGATAGTACCCAGCATCACGAAGAACAGGACAATCAACTCGACGACGAGCCAGATAAGTCCGATTCCACCTTGTGAGAAGCGGGCAGCGCACTCGGCAACGAACGCACCGGGAAGACGGGCAATGATACCGATCATAATGATCAGGGAGATACCATTGCCGATACCCTTATCCGTGATCTTCTCACCGAGCCACATGATGAACAAGGTGCCGGCAACGAGAAGGACAACAGATGAGAACCAGAAGAAGAATCCGGGGTTAGATACGTAGGGATCGAAAGGAGTGACTGCTTCGTTGGGCAACTGAACGAGCACGTTCTTGATGTAACCAGGGGCTTGGATGATGACGATGATCACAGTCAGGTAACGCATGATCTGGTTCAGTTTCTTACGGCCGCTTTCACCTTCCTTTTGCAGGCGTTGGAAGTAAGGCACTGCCATGCCGAGCAATTGGATGATGATGGATGCGGTGATGTAAGGCATGATACCCAAAGCGAACAGGGAGGCATTACCAAAAGCACCGCCCGAGAACATGTTCAACAGTCCCAGAAGGCCTTCCGTACTGCTGTTTTGCAGTGCAGCCAACTTGTTGGGGTCGATGCCAGGGATGACAACAAACGATCCAAAGCGATAGATCAAAATGATGAGGAGCGTGTAAAGGATACGCTTACGCAGTTCCTCAATCTTGAAGATATTCCTTATGGTTTCAAATAATCTGTTCATTTTGTTTCGTATTTGTCGCAAGTGCCACCGGCAGCCTCGATCATCTCTTTGGCCTTAGCGGAAAAAGCGTGAACCCTAACTTCAACTTTTGCAGTCAATTCACCACGACCGAGGACTTTGACGAGCTCGTTCTTGTGGGTGACTCCGTTTTCGACAAGCACTTCGGGAGTGATCACCGAGATGCCGTTGTCAGCAAGTTTCTGCAAGGTAGTCAAGTTAACCGGGCAATACTCAACACGATTCAGATTGGTGAAACCAAACTTAGGAACCAAACGCTGGAGAGGCATCTGACCGCCTTGGAAGCCGATCTTACGCTTTGCGCCTGAGCGAGATTGAGCACCCTTATGACCGCGCGTTGACGTGCCGCCTCTTCCTGAACCCTGGCCACGGCCTAATCTTTTCTTTTCCTTTGTAGAACCTTTTGCTGGTTTTAAATTACTTAAATCCATGATAATGTAGATTTGATAAGTTCAACAATTAGATTTCTTCGATCTTGAGGAGATGAGCGACCTTGTTCACCATGCCGGCGATGCTCGGGTTGTCCATGTCAACTTCGACTGACTGGTTCATCTTTCTCAAATTAAGTGATTTCAAAGTGTCCTTTTGATCTTGTGGTCTTCCGATACCACTTCTGACTTGGGTGATTCTTACTTTTTTCATCGTTTCAAAAGTTTTATCCGTTAAACACAGTATCCAAATCCACACCTCTCAATTGAGCGACGGTATAAGCATCGCGCATCTTGGTGAGTGCATCGAAAGTAGCCTTCACAACCGAGTGGGGGTTGGAAGAGCCCTTCGACTTAGCCATCACGTTCTTCACGCCAACGCTTTCGAGGACGGCACGCATAGCACCGCCAGCGATAACGCCGGTACCGGGAGTAGCGGGCTGGATGTAAACGTAAGCACCGCTATACTTACCGTATTGTTCGTGAGGCAGTGTGCCGTTCAGAACCGGAACCTTCACGAGGTTCTTCTTGGCATCATCGACACCCTTCTGGATAGCGGCAGTGGCTTCCTTGGCCTTACCGAGACCGTAACCGACGACGCCGTTCTCATTGCCGACGACAACCAGTGCTGCGAAAGTGAAAGTACGACCACCTTTGGTCACCTTGGTGACGCGGTTGATGCTAACGAGACGTTCTTTGAACTCGATTTCGCTAGACTTTACTCTTTTTACATTAACTTCTGCCATGACAATTAGAATTTAAGTCCTCCATTACGAGCTGCGTCGGCCAGCGACTTCACTCTACCGTGATACAAATAACCATTACGATCGAACACGACCTTTTCGATGCCGGCGGCCTTGGCCTTCTCGGCGATCAGAGCGCCAACCTTGGCGGCCTGTTCGGTCTTCGTGATCTTTTCATTTTCGATGCCGTTCTCGCGGGAACTGGCGGCAGCCAGAGTCTTGCCGACCTCGTCGTCAATCAGCTGCACATAGATTTGCTTGTTGCTTCTGAAGACAGACATGCGCGGACGATCGGCGGTACCAGAAATCTTCTTTCTGATGCTCTTCTTGATGAACTGTCTTCTTTCTTCTTTAGTTTTTGCCATTGTGTTACTTTCTTTACTGAGGTATTAATGCTTACTTACCAGCTGACTTACCAGCCTTACGTCTCAGGACTTCGCCTTCGAACTTGATACCCTTACCCTTATAAGGTTCAGGCTTACGCATCGAGCGGATCTTTGCGGCCACCTGACCAAGAAGTTGTTTGTCGTATGAACGCATCTTCAGAATGGGGTTCTTACCTCTTTCGTTGATGGTTTCAATCTTGATCTCCGGAGGCATCTCCATGAAAATGTTGTGGGAGAAGCCCAGAGCCATTTCGAGGATTTGTCCCTTGGCCTCGGCCTTGTAACCGACACCGACAAATTCCTGCACTGTTTCAAAACCTTCGCTGACGCCCTTGACCATGTTGGCGATGAGGGCGCGATAGAGTCCGTGCATAGCACCCGGCTTACCAGCGGTGGTAGCCTCATTGGGCTTCACGTGCAGCTGGCCGTCTTCCATCTCGAGGATGACACCGTCGCCGAACTTCTGCGAAAGTTCACCTAACTTACCTTTAACTGTGATGACACCGTCTTTGATGTCGACCGTTACGCCAGCGGGGATGGCGATAGGCAATTTACCAATTCTTGACATACTTTCTATCTCCTATTTTTAGCTAACGTAACAAATCACTTCACCGCCGATGTGAAGCTTGCGGGCTTCCTTGTCGGTCATCACACCCTGCGAGGTGGAGATGATGGCGATACCGAGGCCATTCATCACGCGAGGCAGGTTTTCACTATCAGCATACCTTCTCAGGCCAGGACGCGAGACGCGGTCGATGGTCGTGATGGCAGGCAGCTTGGTCACAGGATGGTACTTAAGAGCGATCTTAATGACATTCTGTGATTTCTTCTCACCTTCTTCGAACTTGTAGTTGAGGATGTAGCCCTTCTCGAAGAGGATCTTCGTGATGGCCTTCTTCATGTTCGAAGCGGGGATTTCAACGATTCTATGCTTGGCGTTATTCGCATTGCGGATGCGAGTCAGATAATCTGCTATAGGGTCTGTATTCATCTTTCAATCAGTCTTAAATGTTTACCAACTAGCTTTCTTTACGCCCGGAATCAAGCCTTTGAGGGCCATCTCACGGAAATCAATACGCGAAATGCCAAACTGACGCATGTAGCCTTTCGGACGGCCGCTGAGCTTGCAGCGGTTGTGCAAGCGGACGGGGCTCGAATTCTTCGGCAGTTTCTGGAGGCCTTCGTAATCGCCAGCAGCCTTCAGGGCTGCGCGTTTCTCAGCATATTTCGCGACCATCTTTGCTCTCTTGCGCTCACGCGCTTTCATTGATTCTTTAGCCATAGTTTACTTGTTTTGATTTTTAAAGGGAAGACCAAAATGTTTCAACAAAGCCAATGCCTCTTGGTCGGTCTTGGCTGAAGTGACGAAGGTGATGTTCATACCGTTCATCTTCACGACCTTTTCGATGTCGATTTCGGGGAAGATGATCTGCTCGGTGACACCGAAGCTGTAGTTGCCACGGCCGTCAAAGCCTTTGTCGCTGATACCCCTGAAGTCGCGCACACGCGGGAGAGCCACGCAGACAAGGCGCTCGAGAAACTCGTACATCTTGTCGCCGCGCAGCGTCACGTGAACGCCGATCGGGTTGCCACGACGCAGTTTGAAGTTACTGACGTCATGTCTTGAAATGGTCGGTACGGCTTTCTGACCGGTGATTGCGGACATTTCCTCAATACCATAGTCGATCAGTTTCTTGTCGGCCAAAGCAGCGCCGATACCCTGATTGAGTGAAATTTTCAGAAGCCGTGGAACCTGCATCACGCTCTTGTAGTGGAATTCTTCCATCAATGCAGGCACGATTTCACTCTTGTATTGTCCTCTAAGTCTGGGTTGATAGTTCATAGTTACTTAATGATTTCACCTGTTTTCTTTGAATAACGGACCAATTTGCCGTTCTCATCTTTCTTACGCCCAATCCTCGAGGGTTTGCCGTTCTTGTCGACCACCATGAGGTTGGAGATGTGGATAGGGGCTTCCTGCTTAACGATGCCACCTTGGGGGGGTTCGGCGTTGGGGCGGGGGGGCTTAGAGAGGATTCTAACGCCTTCGACGATAGCTCTGTTGTTCTTCACATCCACTCTCATCACTTTACCTTGCTTGCCTTTGTCGTTGCCTGAAAGGACCAAAACGGTGTCGCCTTTCTTTACATGTAATTTGCTCATGTTCTTTCGGTTTTAAATGTTGATTAAAGCACTTCTGGAGCGAGCGAAACTATTTTCATGAACTGCTTTTCACGCAACTCTCTGGCCACTGGCCCGAAGATACGGGTGCCGATGAGTTCACCGGCTTGGTTCAGCAGCACGCAAGCATTGTCATCGAAGCGGATGTAGGAGCCGTCGGCGCGACGGGTTTCCTTCTTGGTGCGGACTACGACTGCCTTCGAGACGGTGCCCTTCTTGACATTACCGCTCGGGATGGCGCTTTTCACGGTGACGACGATGACGTCGCCCGTGTGGGCGTAACGTTTCTTTGTGCCGCCCAACACTCTGATGCAGAGGACTTCCTTTGCACCGCTATTGTCAGCTACTGCGAGTCTGGTTTCCTGTTGTATCATATTACTTAGCCCTTTCGATAATTTCTACAAGTCTCCAACATTTTCTCTTGCTCAACGGACGGGTTTCCATGATGCGCACGGTGTCGCCGATGTTGCATTCTTCTTTCTCGTCATGAGCCATAAAACGGTTCGTTTTCTTGATAAACTTTCCGTAAATCGGGTGTTTCTCGCGACGCTCGATTTCCACGACGATGGATTTCTGCATCTTGTTGCTGACGACCACGCCGATTCTTTCTTTTCTAAGATTTCTTTCCATTGTATCTGCGTCGTTTAATTATTTATTACCTTCAAGTTCACGTCTTCTCAATTCGGTGAGATAACGGGCAATGTTCTTGCGAGTTTCACGAATCTGATTGGGATTGTCGAGCGGCGAAACAGTGTGGTTGAGTCTCAGCTTCACCAGCTGCTCGCGGGCCTGGTCCAAACGGTCGTTCAGGTCGGCGGTGCTCATCTCTCTGATTACTTCTTGCTTTTTCATTGTATATTATCCTCCAAATTATTCAACGTAATCTCTTCTAACAACAAACTTCGTGCTGACGGGCAGTTTCTGGGCGGCCAGACGGAGAGCCTCCTTGGCGATGGCCAACGGCACACCTTCGGCTTCGAACAGCATGTGACCCGGGGTAACACGAGCTACAAAGTATTCGGGATCACCCTTACCTTTACCCATACGGACGTCCAAAGGCTTCTTGGTGATGGGTTTGTCGGGGAAGATGCGGATCCAGATTTGGCCTTCACGCTTCATGTAACGGGTGACGGCCTGACGGGCGGCTTCGATCTGACGGGCAGTAATCAGAGCCTCATCCAGTGTCTTGATTCCAAAAGATCCGAAAGCAAGTTCGTGGCCGCGGTGAGCGTTGCCTTTCATCTTGCCTTTCTGTGGCCTTCTGTATTTTTGTCTTTTAGGTTGTAACATATTCAGTCAACTTTTAAAGATTAAACACGATCATTTACGTTTGCCTTCGCCGCGGCGGGGACCACGTCCGGCAGGACGCGGGGCGCCACCTTGCTTCTTCGCAGGAGCGTTGACGGTGGTGGGCACCAGCTCGGGCTTGCCATAAATTTCACCTTTACAGATCCACACCTTAATGCCGAGGCGGCCGTATGAGGTATGGGCTTCCACCAAGGAGTAGTCGATGTCGGCGCGCAGCGTGTGCAGCGGGATACGGCCTTCCTTGTACGACTCGGAACGTGCGATTTCGGCACCTCCGACACGACCCGAAATCAAGATCTTGATGCCTTCAGCGCCCATTCTCATGGTGCCGAACGAAGCGGTCTTGATGGCGCGGCGATACGACACGCGGCCTTCAATCTGCTTGGCGATGGTGCTTGCCACGATGTAAGCGTCAAGCTCAGGTCTCTTGATCTCGTTGATGTTGATTTGGATTTCCTTGCCGGTGAGCTTCACCAGTTCTTTCTTCAGCTTGTCGACTTCCTCGCCGCCCTTGCCGATGATCATACCCGGACGAGCAGTGAAGATGGTGACAGTGACATACTTCAAGGAACGTTCAATGGCGATCTTTGAAATGCCGGCCTTGCCGAGACGGGCGTTCAGATACTTGCGAATCTTGTCGTCCTCGACGAGCTTAGCCGAAAAGTCTTTTCCGCCATACCAATTGGAATCCCATCCTTTGATGATTCCCAATCTAAGACCTATAGGATTAGTTTTTTGTCCCATTATTTAAACTCTTTTTATTCTCCAATTATTCTTCGTTAGCAATTCTGCTGTCCACAATGATCGTAACGTGGTTCGAGCGCTTACGGATGTGGAATGCACGTCCGTGAGGGGCAGCCTGGATACGCTTCAGCGTACGGCCTTCGTCAACCCAAATCTCTTTCACGTAAAGGTTGCTGTCTTCAACGCGCTTGCCTTCGTTCTTGGCTTCCCAGTTGGCGATGGCCGAACGGAGGAGCTTGTAAACCGGCTTGGCGGCGTCCTTAGTCGAGTATTGCAACGAGTGCAGTGCCAACTCCACCTTTTGGCCTCTGATCATGTCGGCCACAAGGCGCATCTTGTAAGGTGATGTCGGGGTATCGTTCAGATGAGCGATGGCGACATTCTTGCGAGCTTCCTTCAAAGCTTCTGCTCTTTTATGTTTTCTTGCTCCCATTGTTACCTAGTATTACTTGTTACCTTTATCTTTGTTACCGGCATGACCTCTGAAGATTCTGGTCGGAGCGAACTCGCCCAGCTTGTGGCCCACCATGTTCTCAGTCACATAGACCGGGATGAACTTGTTGCCATTGTGCACGGCGATGGTCTGTCCGACGAAATCAGGAGAAATCATCGATGCTCTTGACCATGTCTTGATAACGGTCTTCTTGCCGCTTTCGACGTTTTCCATCACTCTCTGTTGGAGTTTGTAGTGGATATACGGTCCTTTTTTAAGTGATCTACTCATAGTTTTATGCGATTTTCCTGATTAAATTACTTCTTTCTTCTGTCGATGATATACTTGTTCGAAGCAGCCTTCGGCGAACGGGTCTTGTAGCCCTTTGCCGGCAAGCCCTTGCGTGAGCGCGGGTGACCGCCAGAGGCACGACCTTCACCACCACCCATCGGGTGATCGACCGGGTTCATAACAACACCACGGTTGTGGGGACGACGACCGAGCCAACGGCTACGGCCAGCCTTGCCTGACTTCTCAAGGTTGTGGTCGGCGTTCGAAACACTGCCGATGGTAGCCTTGCAAGCTTGGAGAATCATACGGGTTTCGCCTGAGGGCATACGGAGGATGGCGTACTTGCCGTCGCGGCTCATCAGCTGAGCATAGCTGCCGGCGCTGCGGGCCATCTTGGCACCTTGGCCAGGACGAAGCTCGATGTTGTGGATAATAGTACCGAAGGGGATCTCGCTCAGATAAAGCGTGTTGCCAACGTTGGGTTGGATTCCCTTGCCGGAGAGGATTTCCTGACCGACCTTCAGGCCAGCAGGAGCGATGATGTAGCGCTTCTCACCGTCCTTGTAGAACACAAGGGCGATACGAGCGGTACGGTTGGGATCGTATTCAATGGTCTTCACAACGCCCGGGATACCATCCTTGTCGCGCTTGAAGTCAATGATTCTGTACATTCTCTTATGGCCGCCGCCTCTGTAGCGGACAGTCATTTCACCGCTGGAATTACGGCCGCCCGTGCTCTTCTTGGGTCTCAGTAACGACTTCTCGGGTTTGTCGGTCGTGATTTCGTCAAAAGCGCTAATAACTTTGAAGCGCTGACCGGGTGTTGTGGGTTTATATTTCTTTAAAGCCATGATCAAATGTTGCTAAAAAAGTCAATAGTATCACCTTCTTTCAACGTCACGATAGCTTTCTTGAAAGCAGCAGTACGGCCACTAATGACGCCGGACTTCGTGTAGCGTGACTTCTTCTTTCCTGCGTAGTTCATCGTGTTGACGGACACAACCTTCACATCGTAGAGCTTTTCGACAGCATCCTTGATCTGATACTTGTTGGCGTTCTTGTCAACGATGAAAGCGAACCTGTTCAGCTTCTCGCTGATAGCGGTCATCTTTTCAGTAATGACGGGTTTTTTTATGATAATCATCTCTTCTCGTGTTTTAATCGTTAAACATTATCCAAGGATTTCTTCGATCGGCTTGAGGGCGCTCTCGGTGAGGAAAATCTTCTTGGCTTTCAGAATATCATAAGTGTTCAGGTTGCGAGCCAGCGCCACCTCGGTACGCTGGATGTTCCTGGCGGAGAGAACAACGTTCTTGTTTGGCTCGGCAAACACGAACATGTTTCTGTTGCCATTGACCTTGAAAGCGTCGAGGATCTGAATCATCTGCTTGGTCTTGGGGGCTTCAAAGTTGAAGTCTTCGATGACCATGATGGCTTCGTCAGTAATCTTGCTCGACAGGGCCGACTTGCGGGCCAACTCCTTCACTTTCTTGTTCAGCTTGAAGCTGTAGTCGCGCGGCTTGGGACCAAACACGCGGGCTCCGCCTCTGAGGAGGGGTGAGTTGATGTCGCCACGGCGTGCACCACCGGTACCCTTCTGACGGAAGAGCTTGCGGGTGCTGCCCGACAACTCGCTGCGTTCCTTTGACTTGTGAGTGCCTTGACGTTGGTCGGCAAGGTATTGTCTCACTGCCAGATACATGACATGCTCGTTGGGTTCGATGCCGTAAATGTCGTCGTTCAGCTGAACCTTGCGGCCAGTATCTTCGCCTTTGATGTTATAAACTTTTAGCTCCATCTCTCAATCATTAAATATCCGTTATTATGGCCCGGAACGGCGCCCTTCACCACTAACAAATTCTTCTCGGGAA
>DAIOUZ010000103.1:0-833 GCA_036759285.1 Candidatus Limiplasma sp.
CCTCACAGTCCTCGAGGTACGATGCCATGCTGCAAAACAACGGCAACTAATCAGTCCACCCTTTTATGCTTCAGCAACTGCACATCAGTAATTACGCCTTGATTGACGAGCTGAGTGTCAGTTTTGAGTCTGGTTTCAATGTCATTACCGGCGAAACTGGCGCGGGTAAGTCTATCCTGCTCGGTGCCTTGGGCTTTGCCTTGGGCGACCGTGCCGATACGGGTGTGCTCTACGACAAAGACAAGAAATGCGTGGTAGAAGCCCAATTTGTGCTAGATGACGAGACATTGAAACCCCTGTTTGAGGAAAACGACCTCGATTTTGAAGCCGAATGCATCTTCCGCCGCGAACTCAATCCGCAGAAGAAAAGTCGCGCCTTCATCAACGACACACCTGTGGCCTTGCAGACCATGAAAGAAATCGGGAGCCAACTGGTTGACATCCATTCGCAACACGACTCCCTCCTACTCACCGATGCCGATTTTCAGTTGAAACTGTTGGACGAGATTGCGCAAAACGGCGAGCTGTTGGCTGAATACCAGACTGAATACGGCCACTACAACACCCTCAAGCGGAAGCTGAACGAGCTGAAGGACATCGCCACGAAAAACACCGCCGAGAACGACTATCTGAAATTTCAGTTGGACGAACTCGACAAAGCCCAACTCAAAGAAGGCGAATACACCGACATCGAGCAAACCCTCAGCGTGATGGAGAATGCTGAGGAAATCAAGACTTTGCTCGTTACTGCCAACGGACTGATGGACGACTCGGATAGCGCCATCTTGGGACAAGTCAACGAGCTGACCTCCACCTTGTCGCGGCTGAGACAC
>DAIOUZ010000103.1:843-7166 GCA_036759285.1 Candidatus Limiplasma sp.
TCAACGCACTCACTTCGACACTGCAAAGGATGAAACACTTGTTGCCCGACACAGAGGAATTGGCTGAGCGTGTCGAGAACCTGAAAGTGGAGCTGAAAGACATCGCCTACGACCTGCGCCGCAAGGAAGACGAGACCCAATTTGACGAAGGACAACTGCAAAGCCTTCAGGAGCGCTACGACCTGCTCAACCGCTTGATGATGAAGCATCACCTCAACGATTTTGAGGCACTTATTGGGCTGAGAGACAGTCTAAAGGAAAAGGTGAACGCTTTCGAGAACATCGACGAAGCCATCGCCCAAGCCGAAAAAGCATTGAAAGAAAGTGAAAAACAACTTTCAAGCCTTGCCAAAGCATTGCACGACAAGCGTTGCCAAGCCGCTGTAGCTTTTGGCGAGAAAGTCATGACACTGGTGCAGCAGTTGGCCATGCCGTTTGCCCAATTCCAAGTCAGCGTGGAAAGCCAAAGTGGTTTCGGCAGTAAAGGCACTGACGAAATCTGTTTCCTTTTCTCGGCCAACAAAGGCATCGCGCCTGACGACCTCCGTCGCGTGGCCTCGGGTGGCGAGCTCTCGCGCTTGATGCTCTCCATCAAGAGTGCAGTTTCGAGCTACAACTACATCCCAACCCTCATTTTCGACGAAATCGACACAGGTGTTTCGGGTGAGGTGGCGGCTAAAATTGGAGCTATCATGCGGCAGATGGGCAATGCATTGCAACTCATTTCCATCACCCACCTGCCCCAAGTGGCCAGTCAGGCCGAGCACCATTATTTCATTTACAAGGACAACGAAGGCGAACGCGCACAATCGCACATCCGCCTGTTGGCTACCAATGAACGCATTGGAGAAATCGCCAAGATGCTCAGTAATGACCGCATAACGCCAGAGGCATTACGAGCGGCGGAAGTGCTGTTGCAAAGGTGAATTTTTGCGGTGTGAGAAAACGAAGACGACTACATATTGTTTTTGCTTTGGTGAGTGCATCGCTAATGCTGATGAGATGCGGCTCAAGCATGGCCCCTGAGCCTGACGAAGGGCCGAGCCCCGAATTGGCGGCCATCGACAGCCTCATGTGGCAGCAGCCGGATAGTGCTTTGGCCGTATTGTTGAATTATTTGGACGACGATAGTAGAGACGAGGCGCACCACGTCTCTACAAACGAAACGTATGATAATCATTACGCCCAATTGCTGGCCTCGGAATTGCTGTTCAAGAACGATTATGCGCAAACCAACCGCACGGAATTGTTGCAGGCCGTGGAGTATTTCGACAGCTTAATGCAGGTCCCTGAGCCTGTCGAAGGGCCGTCCGATCGCATTGCGTTTTTGGATGCACGGGCGCATTATATTAATGGTGTGGGATATTATGAACACGACAGCCTCACCGAGGCTTGTGCCGAATACCTCTTAACGTTGCGGATGATGGAGGGCCATTTTGCCAAGAATGAATTGGTGGATAAGAAAGCACGGTTTATGGCTTTGACATATAACCGCCTTGGGGATTTGTTCTCTGCACAATTCATGCAGGAGCCTGCCATCTATTGCTACAAGCAGGCATTGGCTTATAATAGAATAGCACCGACTTCGCCTTACGGCAGTTCCAACAATCTTTATAGAATAGGAAAGCAATTTGACAAATTGAAAGTAGCGGATAGCGCGGCATATTATTATGAGAAGGCAATGGAACTCTTGCCAGATAGAAATAATATGGTTTATAGGGATATTGTCGCATCGCGGGCATTGTCTGAAATTGCCTTTTATGGTGATGCCATAACCGCCTTGGATAGTTTGAAAAGCATGACGGCACAAGCAGAGAATGAAACGGAAAGATTGAATAGATACAGAACCATTGGCAGCGTCTATTTTAGTTTTGAGCAATATGATTCCGCAAAAGTCTATTTGATGCCTGTGCTGGAAAAAGACCTCAATGGAGCCATGCTAACAGCAAAATACTTGAAAGACATTTCCTTGAAAGAGGGCGACACGGTGAAGGCCAACGAATATGCCCTCATCCTTGCAAATAAAGGTGCTTCGGCTGCCGAGAGCCAAGCGCAGGTCTCAAAGCTGAATGACATATTCCAGAACTACTTGCAAGAGAAACAGGAGGCGGCTTCGCTTCGAGAACGGAGGGAGGCGGTAAGGCTGACGCTTATGGTGTTGGTGCCGCTATTAGTGGCCATTGGGTTGGCGGTGGCCCTCGTAATGCAGCGCAGGCACAAGAAACGCTTGGCAGTGCAAGAGGCCGAGGCTTCACAACGGTTGAGCGAGGCCTCGCAGCGGCACGACGAAACGGAGCGAGAACTGCAAACGAAGGTGGAACAGGCGGCGCAGCACACGAAGGAGGTGCTGCAGCAGCGGACAATGGCCATTTACCATAGCGAAGAAGAGAACAAGTTACGGCGCATCCTCAATGAATTTGCAACTGTCTATCCGCAGGCATCAGAAAGGCTAATGGCAACCTCCGACCTGAAGGAGCAGGAGCGAAATATCATTGTGTTGTCGTTTCTGCATTTTCGGGCGAAGGAGATTGCAGAGCTGCTTGGATTGAGCGAAAACACGGTGCTGCAATACCGCTCCAACATCAAGAAAAAGATGGGTTCAGACTCTGTTTCCGACCTCATCGGGTAAGAAAAACCTATATATTGCGTTTTTGCAATTTCTTGTTTTCCAGTATATTGTTGTTGTGGCAAGGTATAAAAACCTATAATCTGCCGCGAGGCTGGTTTTTTCGGTGGTTTTTTGATATATTTTTGTGAGTGCGAAATCAAAATTGTACAAAAATGAACAAAGCTCAAAGATTTTTCACCCTGCTTGCGCTCCTGCTGATGGCAGGAGGGATAAGGATACAAGCCTTGGCATATGATTTCCAGTCGGGGAATCTGCTTTATTCCATCATCAGCACTGAACCTCCACGAGTGTGTCTTGATGGGCATATTGAGGGCACAGCAGCACAAGGAGAACTAATTATTCCTGAAACAGTGGAATATGAAGAGGTTACATATACTGTGACTCAAATTGGGCACATGGCTTTTGCAGGTTGCTCTGGTTTAACCGGACATTTAACCATTCCCTCGACCGTTGACACCATCAATGCCGGGGCTTTTCAAAATTGTAGCGGCTTTACTGGAGACCTTGTCATTCCCAATTCCGTTACCTTGTTGTTAGGTAGGGCTTTTTGGAATTGCACAGGATTTGATGGACACCTCACGCTTTCGAACTCCATCTCGAAAATCTATGGCTGTACGTTTTGTGGATGTAGCGGGCTGAGCGGCACGTTAGTAATTCCTACTTCTGTCAAGGAAATAGCTGCCCAAGCTTTTACGTCATGTGGTTTTACAGGAACACTTGTCATTCCCAATTCTGTGATCAGGATATGCGTGGATTATGATTACACTTATGAAGGTTATGGCTCATTCCAAGACTGTAAGGGATTTACCGAAATTAAGCTTCCAAATACAATCTCCATTATTGGCGACTACTGTTTTGCACAATGTACAGGTCTTTCTGGGGAACTTGTGATACCAGAAGGCGTAACGGAGTTGTGGAACCATGCGTTTTGGAGATGCAACAACCTGACTTCTGTCAAATTCCCCAATAGTTTGACTGTGATAGGTTATGCAGCGTTCGAATATTGCGAGAGCCTTTTTGGTACACTTGATATACCATTGACTGTTACAAAAATCTACGGTTTGGCTTTTTCATATTGCCAAAACATCAGTGCCATCAACCTTCATTCAGGCATTCAGCTCAGTGGAAGATATATTTTTGATCATTGTTCGAGCCTTACCGAAATAAAGATTCCTGAAGGTTGGGATGGAACAGGGCTAGGCACCTTTAGTAATTGTTCAAGTCTTACAAAGGTCTCTCTTCCCGAAAGCATGAAAGCAATAGAATCCGAGTGCTTTAAGGAATGTATCAACTTGTCTGAAATCAATCTTCCTCAAGGCGTCACTTCCATTGGAATAAAGACTTTTTCCCATTGCGTTAGTCTTTTTTCTGGAGAATTAATCATCCCCGATTCCGTTGAGCGGATTGAGGCGTTTGCATTAGATTCGTGTATCGGCATTACAAGGATTGTTTTGGGCCAATCCATCAACTTCATAGCTGAGCCTGCTTTCAAGAATACTCATTTGGAATCAATGGTCATCAGGGCCATGACACCTCCTGAGCTGAAATACATCACGAATCAAAGCTATCTGCCATTAGACCTTCCAATTTTTGTTCCTTGTAGCACTTTGGAAGCCTATCAGAATGCCGAAGGATGGAGTGAGTTTACTAATATGCACGAGAGTTTAAACGTAATTTTATCGGTGGTTTCGACCGATGAGACTGCGGGAACGGTCAGGGTTTTAAAAGAGGCTACTTGTGATGATAAAATGGTGCAAGTGGAGGCTGTGCCCAATGTAGGTTGTTCGTTCTTGTATTGGGAAGTCAACGGCTATCAGGTTTCAACGGAGAATCCATATAGTTTTGAGCTTGAAGAAGACACAGAGCTTGTTGCACATTTTTCGGGAACAGGGCTGGAGGAAACAGAAGGAAGCATCTCTGTCTATCCCAATCCCGCAAAGGAAAAGATAACGATAAATGGCAGCCATCCTACCGAAATGCAGGTTTACAACGCCCTTGGGCGGTTGGTAAAGACTGTGCAGGGGACGAATAAAATTGATTTGAGTGGTTTGGCGGAAGGGGTTTATCTGCTGCGCATCACCGATGCCGATGACAGAAGCCATGCGGCGCGGGTAATGAAGGAATAAGATTTCGTAATTTGTACTAACGTGCTATCGTGCTAACGAAGTGGGGCTGATAGGACTTATAGAACTATGAAGATTTCAAACAATAAAATGACCTGCTTAGAGGTTATCTTGCCAGTTGATAAAATGAACCATTATCTCGAATAAACGAACCGTCATGCGAAAAACAATTCCTTTTTTTTCCCTTCTGCTGCTGTCAGTTTCAGCGATGGCGCAGAAGCATTGCATCAGCGGCTATGTAATGGATGCCGCAAGTCGTGAGACTTTGATTGGGGCGACTATCCTTGACCGAAACACTGGCCAAGGTTGCGCCACCAACAACTACGGCTATTATTCTTTGACGTTGCCGGAAGGCGCTGTCGATTTGCAGTTTTCCTTTGTGGGTTATGATGCCGTGAACCAGGCGTTCAACTTGGTTGCCGACACTGTCATCACGGTGAAGATGAGCAGCAACATACAGTTGCAGGAGGTGACCGTAGAGGCCAACCGCGCCACGGTGGCTGCCAACAATCCGCAAATGAGCGTCATCGAGTTGCCCGTGAAGCAAATCAAGGCCATCCCGACCTTGATGGGCGAGGCTGATGTGCTGAAAGCCATCCAACTGCTGCCTGGCGTGCAAAACGGACAGGAAGGCTCGGCTGGACTCTATGTGCGTGGTGGCGGCCCCGACGAGAACCTGCTTCTCATGGACGGCGTGCCGCTCTATAACGTCAACCACATGTTCGGCTTCTTCTCGGTCTTCAACCCCGACGCGCTGAAAAATGTCACCTTGTATAAAGGCGGTTTCCCCGCCCGATATGGCGGCCGCATCTCCTCGGTCGTGGACGTGCGTATGAAGGACGGCGACATGCAAGGCTATCACGGCAATTTCAGCCTCGGCCTGATTTCGAGCAAAATCAACGTGGAAGGCCCGATTGTGAAAGACAAACTCTCGTTCAACCTGTCGTTCCGTCGCACCTATTCCGATGCCTTGACCAACCTTTACGGCCTCATCGGAAAGATGGCTGACGAGTCCATTGACAAATTTTCGTTGGGGTATTATTTCTATGACCTCAACGCCAAGATGAACTGGAAGATTTCGGACAAAGACCGGCTTTATTTGAGTTGGTACAGCGGCGACGACAAGATCTACGCCAACGTGAAATGGGACTATACCTATGAGGACATGTACGCCGACCACGAGAAACTTGGCCTGAACTGGAGATGGGGCAACAAGGTGGCGGCCTTGCGCTGGAACCATATCATGTCGCCGCAACTTTTCATGGATGCCTCGGTGAACTACACACAATACCGCCACGACCTGGGCATGGACCAGAACTATACCTACGAGGAGTTCAAGCCCAATGCCTACACCTCGACCGATGCGATTGCCATGAACTACCAATCAGGCATCCAAGACCTCACGGCACGCACCGACTTCCATTTCGCTCCTAATCCAAGGCACGACATCCGCTTCGGCGGCGGCTACACCTATCATTTCTTCCGCCCCGAGGTGCAAGCGATGAAGGTCATTTCCACAGCAGAGAACATCGACACCGACACGGTGAGTGGCTCCGACAACGTGAATGCCC
>DAIOUZ010000103.1:7176-11880 GCA_036759285.1 Candidatus Limiplasma sp.
GCTGGATGTGGAGGATAACTTCACTTTGACGCCCGCCATCAAAATGAACGTGGGGCTGCATTATTCCGCCTTTGCGGTGCAGGGCAACTTCTACCACTCGCTGCAACCCCGTTTTGGCATGAGTGCGATGGTGGCACCCCGATTCTCACTCAAGGCGGGCTACGCCTACATGACGCAGTATGTCCACCTGCTCTCAAACAGCAACCTCACTATGCCCACCGACCTCTGGGTGCCTGTCACTGCTCGGATTGCTCCTGAACGCGGGCATCAGTTCTCGCTCGGCGGCTTCTACGAAATGCCTGACCTGTTCGACATCTCGCTTGAAGGCTATTACAAGTTGATGGATAATGTGCTGGAGTACAAGGACGGCACCACCTTCTTTGGTTCCAGCCAAGGATGGGAAGACAAGGTGAACATGGGCAAGGGCTGGGCCTACGGCGTGGAGTTGCTGGTGCAACGTTCCTTCGGCAAGACGACAGGCTGGATTGGCTACACTTGGTCGCGCTCCATGCGGCAGTTTGACCGAGAGGGACAGATGATCAACAGCGGAAAACCTTTCCCTGCCAAGTACGACCGTCGCCACGACCTTAGCATCACCGTGCAGCACAAGTTCAGCGACCGTTTCGACTTGTCGGCCTCGTGGGTCTTCAGCAGCGGCAACTGCGGCACCCTGGCCACACAGACCTATCCCGGTGTGCCGATGTATTTGATAGGCAATTTTGGAAGTTTTTGGATTACGCCCGAGATCGGTGCCATCGAGCGCAACAACTACAGGTTGCCCGCCTACCATCGCCTCGACCTCGGCATGAACTTCCGCAAACAGAAGAAGCACGGCGAGCGCGTGTGGAACATCAGCATCTACAACGTTTACAGCAGACAGAATCCCTTCATCGTCATGCGCGGTCTTGACGAAACGACAGGCAGGGTGCAATTACAGCAAGTCAGCATTTTCCCCATCATTCCTTCTGTATCTTACGGATTCAAATTCTAAAGTCATGAAAACAAGACATATAGCATATATTATGGCAGTTGTAGCCTTGGCTGCCTGCACGAAACCCCTCCCATTTCAAGGCGAATACGAGGAGCCCAAATTGGTCGTCAACTGTATTGCGCAACCTGGCGAGCCTATCAAGGCGGTTGTTTACAAAAGCGATTTTGTTTACGACACCATTACCGACTACGAAATGCCTGATGGGACACAAGCGTTCCTTTATGTGAATGGAGAATCCAAGGGCGAGATGTGGTTGGATTCCGACACCAACTATTATGCGCATTACATTCATCCTGTCGTAAGCCAGTATTTCACCAGCGACTATGTACCGCAAATCGGTGATGTCGTGAAAATCAGCGTCACTGCTCCTGGATTCGACGAGGTGGAAGGCAGTTCGGAGCCGTTGCCCAACGAGCCAATAGGCTGTTTTGAAGATGCCCGGATTACAAAATGGGACACCACCAGATGGCACGGTTATAATGTTTACGATCCTGAAAACGACACCACCATGACTGTTTGGTTAACCGAATATGGAAAACATGTGACCGTCGCAATAGAAATCACAGACCCCAATCCTGGCGCCTTGGATTTCTATTGTCTCGAAGCCTCCATGCGGTTCGAAGGCTCCTGGACCTACCCCGATGGTAGCGAGATGGACAATAATATGGGAGAATTGGAGCGAATCTATTTCAACGACCCCATCATCGGTACCTCGACAGCAGAGTTGGAAGACCAGTTCGGCATCAATGTGGGTTTGGGTAACCGTTCGAAAAACACTTTCAATGATGCCACTATCGATGGCGGTTCTTATCGGATGGAAATCCCCATGGTCATCAGTACGCTCTTCAAGGCCAACGATAGCATCAGCGCATACGTTGATATCCGTCTGCGCCATTTGACTGAAGGGGCGTATTACTATTACGGTACCATCACATCAGGCAACGCCTATTCACAGTATTACAGTGAGCCAGTCAGTGTGTATTCCAATGTGAAGAATGGGTTTGGCCTTGTGGCAGGGAGCAATGATGCGGTGGTGAGTTTTTCGGTGTGGTGAATCGCGGGTGGCTTATATCTGACACCTGCCAAGCGGTTCAATTCTGCTTCAACAGCTTCACCGTCGTAACGGCATCATGCTCATCCACGATACGGACGAAATACAAGCCTTCGGGCCATGAGGAGACGTTCACTACATTGTCATAGCCTACATGGACGCACTGGCCGAGAATGTCGTACACACTGACTTCCTTCACCTTACCTTCTATCTTGAAGCTACTCGAAGCGGGATTGGGATAAAGAGTTGCTTGCAATGATTGCTCCTGAACGGCTGTCACCTCAATATCAATGCTTGCCATCTCCGACTCACAGGTCTCACCATCAACCCTATACCTCACCGTCACACCGTAAGTTAAGGTGCCCAAAGGTGGATTTACATCGGTATATTGCATCTGGTTAGGGTCTAAAATACAGTCAATCAATGTGTTATCACGATAGATATTGTAATAATCAAAACCTTCACCAGTCCAATCCCACCCAAAGACTGCATTATAGCCTTCGGGAGTCCATTGGTATTCGCCTGAAGTCATCTCCACAGGGTGACAATCCAAGCCGCAATCAATCTCATAGTCAATGATTTCCCCAACTTCAGGGTAGCCATCTGAAGCCACGATAAGATGGTCATCCCAGTCATAAACCTCGTATGACACTTCCGATAGACTGCCGTGGGAATAGCAATTGTTATCGTAAGTCCAGAAAAGAGTAGCTGTCTGGTTGCTTGGTACCGGCACAGTAACCGAAGCCTCGCCGCCCTCCATCAGGCCAACACGTTGTGAGATCTTGCCGTCCTCGTCGAGCACAGCAATAAACGACATGTCCCAGCCATTGTTACCGCTGTCGGCCAATTCGAAACGAAGGTCGCAGGTTGGGCCTACCATAATCGTGTCGCGCACCACTTTGCTCATGCCCGCCTGATTGACGACATACACCGTATAGTAATAGGTGCTGCCTTTATCCGCATGAAGGTCAGTGGTATAGTAAGTATTAAACGTATAGTACGCATCTTCTTGAATTATTTCGCCATCGCGCATGATGACGATTGTATCAATGGAGGTCATCGGGTCGCCATTACGGGTCAGATAGGTTATGTCAAATGTTATATCTACCCAATCAGGTGCTTCTTCAATCACAAGCCCAGTCACCTCCATAGGCGCATCGTAATACTCATCCACGGGATGCAAGTTAAAAATTGCATTGTGATACCACGGGAAAGAATAAAACGTGAGATAAAAGCCATCAATGTAATAGTAGCCGTTGTCAAAACCCGCCCATCCCCAATTGAGGTGAAACATATAATTTTCATCATAACCGTCAACAACGTATGCATGACCGCCATCGGGACCCGAAGAGGCATAATACAGAGGCATGCCCCCGTCAAGATTCTCCACCAAGTCGTTTTCCCATTCGAATGGATCATTCTGATAGCGATACTGGAAATCAGGACTATATCTAAAATGGTCCCGCATGGCAAAACCCACATCCTCAGAATAAGCACCACTAGCATTGGGACCATAGCCCATATCGACACTCACGCCTGCGTGATACTCCAGCAAAGCCACAGCGTCGACTTCAGCTTGCGGACTAGCAAAGTCGAGGAAATCAGGCATCAAATCAAAGCGATACGTTGTCTCCCCGAAATTAGCTTCCTGCCAGCCGTAATTACCGTAATAACTGCTGGCATTATAACCATGCGAACCTTCACCAGTGCGCGGCCATTCCCAATACCGCATAATCTGGCTCATGGTGTTGGCCACACAGCCCGATTTGCAATGGCCGCTGTAAACCGAATTGGGGTCTTCGGGACACTGGTTGTTGTAGAGGTCTGTCTGGTTCCAAATGGAAGACATCAACGGACCTACGCTGCGATCGATTCTCCGGCTGCTCAACTTACCCGTTTCGGCAAGACTTGTCCAGTCGGCAACAGCCTGTTCGGTACGCTCGTCATTGTTGGCAAACATCTGGCTGAAGCCTGCCTTGTAGTTGTCGAAGAAAGTCATCAAGCCGTCGGGAAGTTGAGGCGTGAAATTACTTTCAGTGGAATAACCCAAGATGGGTTTGGCGCGGTCGTCGGCACTGACAATAACGAAGCCCTTAGGCTGCACTGCAAAGACATAAAAGCAGGCCTGGTCGTTGTCGGCATAGGCCGTGTAAACCAAATCAGCCTTCGCCGACTTGATTTCGGTGTTCGTGTTCATAAACTTGACACCCAAAGCCTTAGCTTTGTTGATGTCGACAGGTTTGGCTTGAAGTCCGCCGAAAAACAGCGTGACCAGCAGTAAGGATAAAAATGTCCGTTTCATGATACTAAATTTTTTGTTAATAGTTTAATTATCAGTATTCTGCACCAAAACAAAAGCATTGTTGTCGTTTTCCTTTGGCACATATCCTTGGTTATAGACAAAATGATAGACGGCACCAGCCTTGGTCGTGTAGGTACTCGTAAAGTACTTGAAGTCAAAGCCTTTCTCGTTCAGTTGCTGACGACTGGCAAAACCTTTCCCGTTGGGATTCAGTTCCATTAATATGTTGTGGTTACGTGCCAGGATGCCGTTGATTTTCCGAATCACGTTGATTTGTTTGTGTGTCTTTTCGTAGTTATAGCTGTTGCGGCACGAGTCGCAGCAAAACTTTTTGTCGACACGTCCGATGATTGGTTCACC
>DAIOUZ010000104.1:0-826 GCA_036759285.1 Candidatus Limiplasma sp.
CTGAGCGAACGCCCTAAAAAACACAACGACTTCATCTTCGAGCAGGACATCCAACTCAACGTGATGGCCAAAATCGGAGACAAAATCAACTTCAACATCAACAAGAACACCAAGGCGACATTCAACTATCAGGACAAGCTCGCCCTGAAATATGAAGGCAAGGAAGACGAAATCATCCAACTGCTTGAGGCAGGTAACGTCAGCTTCCCCCTCAACAGCACCCTCATCACGGGTACGCAACAGCTGTTCGGTGTGAAGTCGAAACTGAAATTCGGCAACACCACCATTTCGTCCATCGTTTCCTATCAAGAAAGTGAATCGCAAAACATCACGCCACTTCTTCCTCAGCCAATATTTCAGAGACCATTACGAAGAGGCCCTCTCCACCCTACCCACCATCACTTCAAGCGTCAACATCACCAAAATCGAGGTGTGGATCACCAACACCAACACTTCCACACAAAACACCCGTAACATCCTTGCCTTGAACGACTTGGCTGAAGGTAAAGACATTTGGATCTACAACAAGGATATCGACCCGGCAAACACCAGCAAGGTGTATCCGCGTAATGCCGCCAACAACCTGCTCACCCGGATGGACACGCTCCAAATCCGCAACATCAGCACCGTGACCAACTACATGAGCAACGACCCCATGCGTTTGGGTAAGTCGGGTTACATGATCTCGGGCCGCGACTTTGAGAAGGTTGAAAATGCCCGAAAGCTGAGCGCCACTGAATACAGCCTCAACTCGAAACTGGGTTTCATCTCGCTGAATGTCAGCCTCAACGCCAACCAAACCTTGGCCGTGGCCTACCAATACACC
>DAIOUZ010000104.1:836-4031 GCA_036759285.1 Candidatus Limiplasma sp.
CGCGTGTATCAAGTCGGTGAGTTCTCCGACCAAGGCATCAACACGCCTAAAGTGTTGGTCACCAAGTTGCTGAAAGGCACCACGGTCAACACGAAGATGCCCATCTGGAACCTGATGATGAAGAACGTCTACAACATGAGGGCTTACCAAGTGAGTTCGCAAGACTTCATGCTGAACATCTTCTACAACGGCAACTCCAACAGCACCCCATACGGCTACTTCACCGAAGGCAGTGTGAAAGGCGTTTCGTTGCTGCATCTGATGGGCCTTGATAACTTGACCACACAAAACAACCCCATCGCTGGCGGTGATGGCGTCTTCGACTTCCTCGACCATGCAGCCACCCAAGGCGGTACCATCAACGCGTCGAACGGCCGCATCTTCTTCCCTGTGCTGGAGCCCTTCGGCAAACATATCCGCACCAAGATCTTCCCCAACGAGCCCGAATTGGCCGAGAAATACGCCTATGACTCGCTTTACACCTTGACGAAGACTTCGGCGGAGCAGTATTCAGAGAAAAACAAATTCAGTTTGAAAGGATTCTATTCCTCGCAGTCGGGCAGCGAAATCAGCCTCAATGCCATGAATGTGGCTCAAGGTTCGGTGACCGTCACGGCAGGTGGTGTTCAACTCGTTGAAAATGTGGACTACACCGTCGACTATACCTTAGGCCGCGTGACCATTCTCAACGAAGGCATCCTCAACTCCGGCACACCCATCAACATTTCGCTGGAAGCCAATTCGGGATTCAGCGCCATCAAAAAGACATTCCTCGGCACCCGCATTGAGCATGAGTTCAACCGTGACTTCCGTGTGGGTGGAACCGTCCTTTATCTGGGCGAGAAATCCTACACCCAAAAAATCAACTACGGCGAAGAAGCCATCGCCAACACCATCTATGGTGCCGACCTCAGCTACAACACCGAAGCCCGTTGGCTGACGAGTTTCATCAACGCATTGCCAGGCATCAGCACCAAGGCTCCGTCACGCATCAGGGTGGACGGTGAGTTTGCCCGTTTCATCCCTGGTCTGTCCAAATCGGCCAGCGAGCCCGGCACCTCCTACATCGACGACTTTGAAGGCGCCAAGTCGACCATCGACCTGCGTCTGCCCACTTTGTGGTATATGGCCAGCACGCCGCAAAACCAATCCGACCGCTTCCCCGAAGCCGCTGGCAATACTGGGCTTGCCTATGGTAAAAACCGCGCAAGGCTGTCGTGGTATGTCATCGATAACTCCATCTTCTACGACCGCAACTTCTCCTACCGTCCCGCCAACGTGAGCAACGAAGAGCTTTCGAGAAACAGTGTCCGTCAGGTGCTGGAGACCGAAATCTTCCCCAACAAAGACTTTGAGGCAGGCACCCAAACCAACGTGTCTGTGCTCAACCTGTCCTATTACCCCGATGAGCGTGGTCCCTACAACTATGACGTCGAACCCACAACGTATTCCGCCGGTATCAGCGCCGACGGCAAGCTCAACGACCCGAGGAGCCGTTGGGGCGGCATCATGCGCAGGATGGAGTCGACCGACTTTGAGGCCACCAACATTGAATACATCGAGTTTTGGCTGATGGACCCCTTCTCAGAAGAAGCCTATGCCAACAACCCTGGTAAGCTCTATATCAACTTGGGTGACATCTCCGAAGATATCCTCCGCGACGGGCGCAAGTTCTACGAAAACGGCTTGCCCACCTCTGCCGTGGTCGAAAATGTCGACACCACGATTTGGGGTCGTGTGCCCACCTTACAAGACCTTGTCGGCACTTTCAGCAACTCATCGGAAGCCCGTCAGTATCAAGATGTTGGTTACGATGGCTTGCGTGACGTTGACGAGCGCAGCTTCTTTGCTGAAAACTTCTTGAACCAAATCAGTGAACGCTTCGGTGAAGATTCGCCGGCCTATACACAAGCCTACAATGACCCGTCGAGCGACAACTACCACTACTTCCGCTCCGCCGACTGGGACACTGACGAGGAACACTCGAGCATCCTTGCCAGATACAAGAGTTACACTGGTCCTGACGGCAACTCCCCTTCCGACGTCCAACAAACGGAAGGCTACACCACGAGCAACTCCACATTGCCCAACGCCGAAGACCTCAACAATGACAACACCCTGAGCGAATCAGAACGATACTACCAATACGAAATCGACCTCGACCCTGCCAAGATGATTCCTGGACAAAACCACGTCGCCGACGTCTTCCAGGCCTCGAACATCGCCTTGCCCAACGGCACCATCGGCAGTGTCACTTGGTATCAATTCAGAATTCCCATCAAACAGCCCGATAGGGTCATCGGTCACATCGACGACTTCTCCTCCATCCGTTTCATGAGAATGTTCATGACCGAATTCGAGCGTCCCATCGTGCTGCGTTTTGCCACCCTCGACCTTGTGAAAGGCGAATGGCGCACCTACTCGCAGAGCATCCAAGCTCCCGGCGAATATGAGCCTAACGACATCAGCAACGAAACCACCTTCGACATCTCGGCGGTGAGCATCGACGAAAACAGCCGTCGTGTGCCTGTCCCTTACGTCATCCCGCCTGGCATCCTGCAAGAAAGGGTCATCGGCATGACACAGACCACCCGCATCAACGAGCAATCGCTGCAAATGACCGTGCAGAACCTCGTCGACGGTGATGGTCGCGCCATCTACAAGACCGCCGACTTCGACTTCCGACAATACAAGTATCTGAAAATGTTCGTCCACGCCGAGGCGGCGAAAGAAGACAGTCCGCTGGAAGACCAAGACCTCACTGTGTTCTTCCGATTGGGTACCGACTTCACCGAAAACTACTACGAATACGAAGTGCCGCTGAAGGTCACACCATGGGGAACAGCCTACACCAACAGGGAAGGCATCTGGCCTGAAATCAACAACTTGAACATCAGACTGGAAGACCTCGTTGAGGTGAAGACCCGACGCAACGAAGCCATGAACCAGCCCAACAGCAACGTCAGGTTGAACTACATCTATTCCGAAAAGGTAAAGAAAGGCACGGTCGACAACATGGACTATTACCACACCATCAAGGTGATCGGTAACCCCAGCATCAGCGATGTGGAAGCCATGATGATCGGTATCAGAAACCCCAAACGACAAAACTTGGCCGATGCCGACGACGGCCTGCCAAAGAGTGCCGTGGTTTGGGTCAACGAGTTGCGTCTCACCGATTTAAGCAGCAACGGC
>DAIOUZ010000104.1:4041-11829 GCA_036759285.1 Candidatus Limiplasma sp.
AGCCACAGGACGCCTTGAAGCCACCTTGGCCGACTTGGGTCGCGTGAGCGTCAATGGATCCTATAACTCGGCTGGATTCGGTGCCTTGGACAGCGACATCACCAGCAACACCTTCGAAGCCCACTCCGCTTTCAACGTCTCCACCGACCTTGAGCTAGGCAAGTTCTTCGAAAACACCGGATTGAAGATCCCGATGCACATTGATTACGGCGAAAACAACATCACCCCGCTTTACAATCCTTTCGACCCCGACATCAAGATGAAGGACGCCCTTGCCGCCCTGGGCAGCGATGAAGAGCGACAGGCCCTCACCTCTACCATCCACGACTTTACTCGACAGAAGAACATCAACTTCATGAACGTCAGAAAAGAACGTGTCAACAAGAAGAAGAAAAACAACGACGAAGGCGAAAGCAAGCCCAAAGACAACTCGAGAGACCCCAACCGAGGACTTGGCGGCGGACGTGGCAACATGCCCAAGGTTCACATCTATGACATCGAGAACTTCAACCTCTCCTTCTCTTACAACGAGACCTTCCAGGAGAACCCCGATATCAAGTACTACATGACGAAGGCCTATCGTGGCGGTTTGGGCTACACCTACGCCGGTAACCCGAAGAACGTGACACCTTTCGGCAAGGCCAAATGGGCCTCGAAACCCGCCTTCCAAATCATCAAGGACATCAACTTCTACTACGCGCCCAAGAGCATTACCTTCAACACGGAGATGTACCGCTACTTCTCACAAAGAGAGTTGCGCAACAAGAGCGGCGGCGAAATCATCATCACTCCGACCATCTCTAAGCAATGGGACTGGAACAGAAACTACCAACTGCGCTACGACCTCACCAAGGCCTTGACCTTTGACTATTCTGCTCAGGCTCAAGCCTATATCTACGAGCCTGCTGGATTCGTCGACAAGAGCGTTGACCCAGAAAAATGGCAGAAAAACCAAGACACCATCAAGAACGAACTCAAGCATTTAGGCTCCATGTCGAGGTTCCAGCAGAACTTCAACGCAAGCTACACCTTGCCCATCAACAAGATCCCGATCTTCAACTGGATTACGGCCAGTGCCAACTACCAAGGCACTTACAGTTGGACCGCTTCGGCACAATCCATCCAAGCCCGTTTGGGTAACACCATCGAGAACTCCAACAACATCCAAGGCAATGCCACCCTCGACTTCACCAAACTTTACAGCAAAGTGCCTTATCTGAAACAGATCAACACGCCACAAAGACGCAACAATAACAACAAAGCTGGCTCGGGCAAGAACGACAAGGGTAAGAATAACAAAGGAAAGGATGATGGCAAAGACGAAGGTGACGAAAAAGTCGCCGACTCAACCAATGCCAAGCCGAAATTCAACGTCGGGAAAGCCATACTCGACAACACTTTGCGTATCGCCACCTTGGTCAAGAAAGTGTCGGGCACCTATGCCTTAACCAACGGACAAACCCTTCCGGGCTTCATGCCCAAGGCACAGTATCTAGGCATGAACAGCGATGGGTGGTCACCTGGCGTGGGATTTGTTTTGGGCAGCACCTTCGGAGAAGACGACAATATCTTCAACAAAGCCGTAAACCACAGCATTGGCGTCGAAGAATTCAAAAACTGGCTCACCTACGACTCCATTTTAAGTGACCCGTATACGCGCCGCACCACCGAAGCCATCAACTACCGCGTCAACACCGAGCCTTTGCCCGGATTGAAGATTGACTTCACGGGTAGTCGCAACTATGCCGAAAACAAGATGCATTACTTCAGGTACAACGAAATGACCAACAATTTCGATGTGTTCACGCCCACCAACAACGGAAACTTCAGCATGAGTTACCTCATGTGGGGAACCTCGTTTGCTGCCATCGATTCCATCAAATCGAAGCCGTACGACGACATGTTAAGCAACAGAAAGATCATTGCCGAGCGTTTGGCACGTGGCAATGCGGCATGGATCGAGCAAGTCAACGAATACACCTACGACAGCGTTGCAGGCGACTACTATCCGAAAGGCTATAATTCCAGTTCGATGGAGGTGTTGCTTTACTCGTTCATTGCCGCATATACAGGAAAGGATGCCAGCACCATCACCCTCAATCCATTCCCGAGAATCCCGTTGCCCAACTGGAACTTCACCTATAACGGCCTGACCAACATCCCCGCCATCTCCAACATCTTCAAGACGGTGAGTGTCACGCATTCCTACAAATCCAACTACTCTATCAACTCGTGGGCAAGCAATGTCTACTACGACGAAAGCAATACTATTCAGACCTTCGAGAACTCCGACCAGATCATTCCCAAGTACGACATCTCACAGATTGTGTTGAACGAGCAGTATTCGCCTTTGATTGGTGTCGACCTCGGTCTGCAAAACTCAATGACCACCAACCTGCAATTCAAGAAGTCGAGGACTTTGACGCTTAGTTTCGCCAACAACCAACTCACCGAGGTGAATAGTAGGGAAATCGTCGTCGGAGCCGGCTACCGCATCAAGAACCTCTCCTTCTCCATTACCTCTATAGGTGGCGGAGGTAAACCGACCACCATCAAGAACGACCTTGTCCTCAAGCTCGACATCGGTTTCAAGAAAGACATCACCATCTTGCGCCGTATCGACGAAAACAACAACCAGGTGTCGGCTGGCCAAGACAAGATCAACTTCTATCTCACCGCCGACTACACCTTCAGCCAGCGGCTCAACGCGCAAGCCTTCTTCAAGCACGATTTGACCATCCCGCAAGTGGCCAACACCTTCAAAAACTCCACCACTTTTGCAGGTATAACCATCAGATTCAACCTTGCGCAATAAAATTTTCGACAAAATGCAGAAGGAGCAATTAAAATATGTAATTTCGCAGCCTAATTAACATCATTTAAAACATACAACAAATGAATATTCCAGCAAATCTGAAGTACACAAACGACGACGAATGGATCCGCGTTGAAGGCGAGACCGCTTACGTCGGCATTACCGATTACGCACAACACGAACTTGGCGACATCACCTTCGTTGATGTTGACCCCGACCTGGTTGGCGAAACCCTCGATGCCCAAGAAGAATTTGGCGCCATCGAAGCCGTGAAGACCACTGCCGAGCTGCTCATGCCCGTGTCTGGTGAAATCCTCGAAGTCAACGAGACCCTCGCTGACGAAGAGAACGCCAAGTTGGTCAACACCGATCCTTACGGTGAGGCTTGGATCATCAAAATCAAGGTGAACGATGCTGCTGAGCTCGACAACCTCCTTGATGCCGCCGCTTACGAAGCAAAAATCGGTTAATCTTTTGGAAAGACTGACAAGAAATAGTTTCCCGGGAATCCTGTGCGGAATCGTCATTCTGATTCTAACAGGGCTTCCGGGATCTTGTTTTCCCCATGTCAAGCCTGCCATAGGCCTTGACAAGGTGGTGCATGTCCTCATGTACGCCGGCTTTGCCTTCCTTTGCCTTTGGGGCTACCGACAACAGTATGTCGACAACGGCAAAGCCTATCAAAAGAGAGCCATTCTCCTTGCCATCATCATCAGTTTCGCCTACGGCGGTATTACCGAACTCATGCAGGAATACTTTGTGCCATTACGCACTGGCGACTGGTACGACTTCCTCGCCGACGGCATCGGAACTTGCCTGGGCGGACTAATTTTTTATCTTTTTTACCGTAACAAAAAATAAAATTTGTCTCGCTTGCGTTTTATAAGCAAATATTTCCTATTTTCGCACCCAAAATAAGAAGTAAATTTAAAAACACATAACCATGGAAGAGAAAAAATCACCTAGAGCTAATCTTGAGAACAAGAAACTGATGTTCATACAAATCGGTATGGTTATCAGCTTGCTTGTTGCCTGGTTGGCTTTCGAACACAAGAGCTACGACAAGCGCGAAATCGACCCCAGCCTGCTGAACAGAGAGGTTGTGGTGGATGAAGAAATGGTGGAAATCACCAAGCAAGAAGAGCAGAAGCCACAGCCTGTGGAAATGCCCAAACAGACCACTCAGCTCGAAATCGTGCAAGACGACGTCGAAGTTGAAGACATCGAAATCAACGCTGAAGTGGAACAGAACGAAGTCATTGAAGAGTATATCGCTCCTGAAGTCGTGGAAGACGATGTCGTGGAACAAGAGATCTTCAAGATTGTGGAAGAAATGCCTTCATTCCCTGGTGGCGAACAGAAACTGATGGAGTTTGTGAGTAAAAACATCAAGTATCCACAGATTGCCCGTGAGACTGGTATTCAAGGTCGTGTGTTTGTCAACTTCGTTGTCGAGCCCGACGGCAGTGTCTCCAACGTTTCCGTGCTCCGTGGCATCGGCGGTGGCTGCGACGAAGAAGCTATGCGCGTTGTCAAGTCCATGCCGAAGTGGAAACCCGGCAAGCAACGTGGTAAGGCTGTGCGTGTGCAGTACATGCTGCCCGTCAACTTCAGACTGCAATAAGCCTGAACGAAGACAAGAACAAAAAGCCAGCGTCATGCTGGCTTTTTTTGTATCTGTACGGCGGTCAGGAGATTCCCTTCGGGAATGGAGTTTGTCGTTTTAGTTACCAGCGGCGGCTTGTGACGCTTCCGGATTGTAGACGTTATTTGCCGCCGCTATTTAAATTGGATATCGCCTCCATTCCCGAAGGGAATCTCCATCATGCTAATTGGCCATAGCCTCCCGAAAGGAATCTCATTACTGGTGAAAGTGATTGTAAACAATCTGTGCCTTGGCGGAGCCAACGATCTCAGTGAGCCGCTCCAACGAAGCTTCCTTGATGCCTTTCACCGATTTCAGATCCAGGAGAAGTTTCTCGGCGGTCTTCTTCCCTATCCCTTTGATGTCGGCCAACTCGGAGTGCATGAAACCCTTCTCGAACTTCTTGCGGTGGAAGGTGATGGCGAAGCGGTGCACCTCGTCCTGGATATGTGCCAACAAGCGGAATACCTCGGAATTGGGCTTCAGGCCTACCACGCGGGGTGGAAAACCGAACAACAGCTCATTGGTACGATGACGGTCGTCCTTGGCCAAACCTGCAATAGGGATGTCGACGTGCAACTCGTCCTCAATCACCTGCCGCACCACCTCCATCTGTCCTTTGCCACCATCGGTAATGATGAGGTTAGGCAAAGGCTTGCCCTCCTCTATCAACCTTGAATAACGGCGACGCACTACCTCTTTCATCGAGGCGTAGTCGTCGGGGCCTTCCACGGTCTTGATGTTGAAATGCCGGTAGCCCGCCTTGTTGGGCTTGCCGTCGACGAACTGCACCATGCCCGCCACGGCATAGTCGCCTTGGAAGTTGGAGTTGTCGAAACACTCGATGACATTGGGCATGTCCTCCAGCTGCAAGGCTTCCTTGAGGCTGTTGAGCACTCGTTTCTGGTGACGCTCGGGGTCGACAAGGGTGCGCTGCTTCTCAAGGTCGATCTTATACTGCATGGCATTGCGGCGCGAGAGCTCGAGCAGCTTCAGCTTGTCGCCGCGCTGCGGGATGGTCACCTGCACCTCGTCAATCGGGTAGTCCAACTTCATAGGAACGATGATTTCGGGGGCATGGTCGCCCATCTGCTGCCGCAAATCGGTGACGGCCAAAAGCAGCAGTTCTTCCACTGTTTCTTCAAGTCGACGTTTCATCTCGAAGGAATGGCTCTGTACTACGGCACCATCCTTCACCTTCATGTAATTGACATAAAACAGCTCGCCTTCGTCGACGTAAGAGAACACTTCCACATTGTGGATGGTTGAGCTGACCACTGTCGAACGGCTACGGTATTCCTCCAAAAGGTCGTATTTCTCTTTGATTTGCTGCGCCTCCTCAAACTCCATGCGCGAGGCATAGTCCATCATCGCCGCTTTCAGGCCCCGAAGCACCCAACCCAAGTTGCCCTTGATGACCTCGCGGATTTCGGAAATCATGGCATTGTAGTCTGCCTTCGAAATCAAGCCTTCGCAAGGGCCGTTGCATTTGTGGATATGGTAGTCGAGGCAGACCTTGTATTTGCCTTTCTCCACACCCACTTCCGTCAGCGGTGTACGGCAAGAGCGCACTTTGTAGACCTGACCGAGCAAATCTAGTAGGATATGTGCCGTGCGCACCGAGGGATAAGGCCCAAAGTACTCTGAGCCGTCATTCACCTTTCTTCGTGTCAAGAAAACTCTTGGGAAGGCCTCCTTTTTGATACAGATCCAGGGATAGGTCTTGTCGTCCTTGAGCATGATGTTGTAGCGCGGCTTGTACTGCTTGATCATCGTGTTCTCCAGCAGCAGCGCCTCCGACTCCGAGTCGACGATGCTGTATTCGAGGTCGGCAATTTTGCTCACGAGGACACGCGTCTTGCCATATTGCTCCTTGCTGAAATAACTAGAGACTCGGCGTTTCAGGTTTTTGGCCTTTCCCACATAGATGAGTTCGCCCTTCTTGTCGAAATAGCGGTACACGCCAGGCTTGTTGGGCAGCGCAGCGAGCTTTTGTTTCACTATTTCGGGGAGGTCGGTCATAACTATCATTTTTCTTACTTTTCATGACTATGGCTCATGGCCTATGGCCTATGGCTTGCCTTTACATTAGGGGGAAGCCATAGGCCATTGGCTATAGCCATAGTCACTTTCTCATGTGGTCCCAGCCTTGAGCCTTAATCGGGATAACATGATTATCAGGGGTAATCATCTCGGCCACACTCTTGTCGTCGGTCATGTAGCCGATGACGGTCACGTCAGCCGACATGGTTTGTATCTTCTCGTAATCTTTCTGGTCGATGGTGAAGAGTAGTTCGTAGTCCTCTCCCCCACTCAAAGCTGCCACCGAAGGCACGATTTGGAACTCTTTGGCCATCTTATCTGTGGTCGGGTCTATCGGGATTTTGTTCTCATAGAGCTGGCAGCCCACGCCCGATTCCTTGCAGAGGTGCAGGATCTCGGAGGCCAGACCATCGGAGATGTCGATCATCGAGGTGGGTTTGATGCCCAGGGTCTTAAACTGTTCCACGATGTCCTTACGCGCTTCAGGTTTCAGCTGGCGCTCGAGCACATAATCCATGCCCTTCAGTTGGGGCTGCATATTGGGATTGGAAAGGAACTCTGCCTTCTCGCGCTCGAGGATGAGCAGACCGATGTAGGCACCACCCAAGTCGCCCGACACGCAGAGCAAGTCGTTCTTTTTTGCGCCGCTGCGGTAAACGATGTCCTCCTCCTTGGCCATGCCGATGACCGTGATGGAAATAACCAAACCCGTCTTACTGCTCGTCGTGTCGCCACCCACCATGTCAACATGGTAACGCTCACAGGCCAAGCGGATGCCGGCATACAACTCATCGAGTGCCTCGACAGAATAGCGGCTCGACACGCCCAAGCCGACCACAATCTGCGTGGGTGTGCCGTTCATGGCATAGATGTCGGAGAAGTTGGACACAGCCGCCTTGTAGCCGAGGTGCTTCAAGGGGCAGTAGGTCATGTCGAAATGGATGCCTTCGATGAGCATGTCGACCGAGACGAGGGTACGGTAGCCTTCGTGGTTGATGACGGCGGCATCATCGCCGACACCTTTCAGCGAGGAGGCATTGCGCAAGGGAAAATCGGTGGTCAGTTGGTCAATGAGGCCAAATTCACCGAGTTCATCCAGTTCGGTCAGGGGTTTGGGGTTGGTTTGTTGTTCCATGTGGTTTTAATTATTGGTGTAGGGCTGTCATACTATGGCAGCCCTACGATCCATGGTTTCCGTATTGTAGTGGTCCCACTAGGGCTTGAACCTAGGACCTACTGATTATGAGTCAGTTGCTCTAACCAACTGCGCTATGGGACCGCAAAA